>JANNVM010001193.1:0-2125 GCA_031414455.1 Verrucomicrobiota bacterium | reverse complement strand
TTTCATGATCACGCGCAGGGAAAGGGACGAAAGACGGGATGCTTTCGCTGTATCAACGCGCCCCGGCAAGCGTGGAGGCGGGAGTCAACGGGCCCTCCGGCACTCCGCCGACGCCGGCCAGCTCCCAGCATAGGAATTCCTTGATTGTCAGCCGCAGATCCCCGTCGCTGCTGAAACGGGTCCACCCGAGCCTAACGGTTGCGGTTTGCGGCTGGTCCCACGGCAACTGGCGCTCCAGACGGTCATAAACTTTTTCGCTGGGGCCGATGACGACAGGCGTATCAAGGCGAACCCCGCTCAGCGTTCCCAGCGTGAGCCCCATGCGTCCAAGGCTGGCATCCTCGCTGTTGAAGAGGTGCTGACGAATAAGGACCACGCGGAAAGTGCCTTCCTGGTCCGCGGGCCCGGCGGCAAACCGGGGCAGCAGACCCTCTTTTTCCTGAAGGTAGGTTTCCCAGTCCAGAAGGAAAGGGGCGTCGTCTGCGGTCATATCTTTTTTCAGGACTACGATCATTTGCTTTCCGTTAGGAATCGAGCGGCTCAGGACCGCGATCCCCTGCTTCCGGTCGCGCAGGGAAACGGGTCGGGCTTCGAAGTCACCGGCGACGAGAGCGGGTTCGTCCACGCCTTTGTGATAATAACTGATCACCTGCGGGGCGATGCGCTCCGGATCAAGCACCCACTTCAGAACATCCTCCGGAGTGCGGGCAGCGGCGAGTGCCTGCAGCGTCTTCCGGGCGCCGGCGGCCATCTCCCCGGGCAGCGGAAACGTTTCCTCACCGTGATCGGGTGGCGGGGGCTTGTCGTCCATCAGCCTGGCCACACTGCCGGCAGGTTTGCTGCGCAGGTATTGCCGCAGAACGAGACCGCCCGCGACCAGCGCCACCAGTGCGGCTGCAAGGCCCCAGAACTTCATCCAGCGGTCGAAGTAATATTTCCCCAGCACCCGCTCTGATGACGCGTCCGGTTTCTCGAAATCCGGCTGCCACGGCTGCGGCAACAATCCGGCGGCCGCGAGATCGGGCAGGAACTGCGGCTCGAACGATCCGGACCGGTCGATCCGCGGCGCGGGACGAGGGGGTTCCGGCTCGTTTGCTTCATCGGGAACAGCTTTGGTTTGCTCCGCGTCACGTCCGGAATCCGCGACCGTAGTTTCGGTTTGTCCGATACAGAGTAACCGGAAATCCACCACCAGCCAGCCCCCACAACCTGGACACGGACCCGACAGCAAGGGATCGGCTGGCGGCCATACCACTAAGGCGATCACGGCCCCGCAGTAGTGACAGGATAGCGAAGGCGGAACCGGTGAGTAAGGGGCTTCAGCGGCCGGAGTGATTATACCGGCGACACCCCGTCCGGACTCCCGCTGCCGCGGTGGTGGCAGGAAAGCAGGGTGGCAAGTGCTGGCTGGGCCTTCAGTCATCCGTTTCAGGGCCGGGCATTACTTGCGACACATGCAAAATCAAGAATTTTAAGGGAAATTGCCGGGGTTCGCCGGATGCGGGCGGGTGGGCCTGACTCGTTAGAGCTGGCCCGTAGCGGATCGCAGAGCTGCGGGCTGCCGGGTTGCCCCTGGAGCGGGCTTTGAGTTCGTCCCTGAGCAGTTTCTTTAGTAGCCGGTGCCGCCGCGGGCGGCGGGGAGGAGGGATTTTTGGCGGAGGGCTTTGTGCCAGAGTTCGACGCTTGCCCGGTCGTGGTGGTGTTGCATCCTTACATCCGATGAATCGCCCGCACTTGATTTCGGCCGTGCTGCTCTGCTTTACCCTTGGCTGGTGTGGGGATGCGCTCGTCGCGCCCGGTGAGAAAGGCGGCGCAAGTCGGGCTGGCGCGGCCCCTGCCGGCGTGTCCAGGATTCCTTCGGGAATGGTGAAGTCGCCGCCGCGGCCTGGCATTCCTGGGGCGGATGATTTGCTCAAGCTGGTGATTCGGGGCGATCACGAGGCGACTTGTGCAGGAATGGCCAAAGCACTGGACGGACTCTCCGTTCAGGATTTGGAGGCCATCGCCACCCGGCTCCGGGATCTCAGGGGCGGGCCTCTCGAAGACGAATGGAAAATCACGAGACCGGCAATTGGCGTCGCCTCGCGGTGGGCAGTTCATGACCCGTCTGCGGCGATGGATTTCA
>JANNVM010001192.1:0-3399 GCA_031414455.1 Verrucomicrobiota bacterium | reverse complement strand
TCAATCTCGTCGGCACCAAAGTCACCGACGCCGCCATTCCCGGACTCGAAAAGAACGCCGCGCTCAAAAAACTCTACGTCTGGCAAACCGGCGTCACCAAACCCGCCGCGGAAGCCCTCCATACCAAGCTCCCCGCCATTGCCATCAACCTCGGCTGGGACAGCGAAGTGAAGACCGCCATGGTCGCCGCCGTCGCGCCCGCCGCCACCCCCACACCGGTTCCCGCCGGCCCGCTGGATCCGGAAAAGCCCGTCTATGCCGGCCTCATCGAACCCATCTTCATGTCTAAATGCACCGGCTGCCACGGCGACAAAAAGCAAAAAGGCAAACTCGCCATGCACACCCTCGAGTTGCTCATGAAAGGCGGCGACAGCGGTGAAGCCACCGTCGTCGCGGGCAAATCCGCCGACAGCCTCATCATCAAACGCGCCGCCCTGCCCCCTGACGAAGACGAGCACATGCCCCCCAAGGACAAAGACCAACTCACCGAGAAGGAAGTCAAGATCCTCAAGTGGTGGATCGACGGCGGCCTCAAAAACGACGTCAAAATCAAAGACGCCGGCCTCCCCGACGACTTGAAGTAGGCCGCCGCCCGTCAGTCGGAACAGGCGGCGGAAGCAATGGCCCGTTCCTGCCCCGCCTGACCGTGCCGCCTCAGCCCGTCCCGGCCCAGGCCCCCGGCCCCAGCGCTTGCCCCGTGCCGGTCACTTCCTGGAGAACGCCAACGGCCGTTCTGTCTCCATAGCCCGGGGTTGCCGACGCAGGAGGCTACCCCGGGGTCCAGTCAAACAAGCACCTGAACCGCAACGCGGTTCCGTCATCCCGGCAGCACCCTGATTCCTCCTCAGCCGCCGTCCTTGCCGGTCTTCTTCGTCTTGTCCTTGATCCCCACGGTCGGGATGTTGTCGAGGAGTTGCTCAAAGCGCGTCGGATCGTATCCCATGCCGAACGCGACGAGAGACACAAACCCCGCATAACGCATGAATTGCACGCTGCTCCCGTCCTTGAAGGGATCATCCGTCGCAATGAGGATGCCCGCGAGAAACGTCAGGTAAACGGCGAACCCCCGCAGCAGCGACAAAAACGGAGATTCCGTCATGTAGGCCAGCCGCTTTTCGAGCAGCGAGGCACTGTGTTTCTGGCCCGCCTCTACCGCCTCCTCGCGGTCCTCCAGTTTCCGCTGGTGACTCACCAGATTACTCGCGCACCCTCCTATCAATCCCGCAATGGCACTGAGGATCGCCGCATTAATCGGCGTGTAGATCAGCGTGGCCGGCAGGAAATTCCGCATAATGTCCTCCCCTTTCAGCAGCGCATCCCGGTAGGGCTTCGAACTGATCAGCACCCCGGCGGAGAACACCAGCAGCCAGATGAGGAAAGCACTCAGCCCGAGAGCCAGCGCGCGGTTCTTTGATTTTTCATTCATGGCAGTTCGGGGGCAAAGTTTAGTTCTACTTTGTTACTTCGTGGCGCAGGCATCCTTGCCTGTGCGGCCAACAGGCTTCCAGCCTGTTGATGGGTCTGAGAGTCCAGCCTCGAAGGCCGGATGCCGCACGGCCTGGAAGGCCACGCCACGGTATTTCCAGGTGAATTAACAAAGTAGAATTAGTTTCCGGAAATCCGCGCATGGCAGTCACCGCCCGCACCCCGCCACCCTGGCCCGGAGCCGCCCCCCGGCGGCCCCGGACCATCCCCAATCCGCCGAGCCCGGCGGTTTCCGGGGCGAATGCTACTACCCCCGCCCCGGTCCCGCGGCTCAGTCCCTCCCCGTTCCCCGAACCAGTCGGGACCGTGCAGAGTGGAGAAAGACGCGTGGCCACATAAGGAGAAACAAAATTCCCAGCCACTTGTGACAGTAATTCTTCAGATTCTTCCCTCCCGCCCCCCATCCCGCCCGGATAGTCGCCACTTAAGGCCGACCTCTTGTGAGCCCTGGAGCGGTCCTGGATCCCCTGCCCGCCGACTATCGCCGCAGCGCGAGAATCAGTTCATCCAGCCTGTCCGCGATGGCCTGCACCTGCCCCTGAGTGGGCGGGTCGCTCACCGTCAGGTTCAGCACGCTCACCGCGTTGCTGTTATTGGAAGTTTGCGGCAGCACCACCAGCATGGTTGCGTTCTGCACATTCACCAAGTCATTGGAAAGCTGCGCCTGCGTCACTTCGCACGCCTGGCCGTCCGGGATGACGAAATCAAATTCGAATACGCCGGCTATTATGGACACGCCCGCAGGCGCCTGAGTGCCGGCCGGCCCGGTGTTGGTGCAGTTCACCGATGCCCCGGTCAGTGCCGGCACGAAGACGTGGTAAAACGCGCCCGGACATTCAATGCGGATACTACGGGCCATGCCCAGGCATGTAGAGGCCCGGTGGCGGAATGTCGCTTGTTGATTTAGGAAAGGGGTCAGGAAAGGGGTCTGAGAAGATTCATGACAAGGGGCGGATTTGCGGCGGCAGGCATGGGAGACGTTGGAAGGCGTTCCCATATGGAGCTGTTGAGCGATCCACGCCAGCGGCACTGCGGTCTGGCGGCGGATTTGTGATGCGATGACTACTTTTACCGGATGGGACTTTGGCAAAGCGGCCAGGTCAGCGGCCTTGATTCCGGCGGCGGCGAGGCCGGCGGTCAGCAGAGTCCGGGCTTCGTTTTCCCCGTGAGCCTTGATTTCGTCACCGTGATAATTGCTGCGGAGCTGACTCCTTTTCCCAAGCAGTTCCCCGGCTTTCTCTAAAAGCCATTCGCGGAAAGTCTCCGGTCCGTAATACCATCCGCGCTGGAGGGTGGATTGCAGGCCCTGCCCACCGATTTCAGCCAGTCCGCATTTCGCGGCGGCCTCCCGCTTCATGCGATCTTCGATCCGCAGCCGCAGCGCCCGTCTGCCGGCGACGGTGTCCTCAAGCTCCCACACCCGGAAGGCGCGGGGAATGTGCTGCCATTTCTGCCGCCTTCCGGGATGCACATACCCGCTCCAACTGCTCCACCGGTAATCACGAAGATCGCGGTCTCCACCCGCCCGGATGATCCCGGCCCGCACGGAATGCCGTGCCGCGTTAGCGGCATCATCGCCCATCCGCTGCAGGAAGCGGATGGTTTTTGCATGGACGTAGCGGAGCGAAGTCAATTGAGGTGGATGTAGTCCAGCAGGGTGCGGAAATAACGGGGATCTCCACGGTCCACCAGCACCGCCTTATACCGCCCGCCAAAGAGATGTCCCCGCAGCCGGTGCCGGGCATTGAACCGGGTGGTGAACGTGGTTTGAAACCAGGTCATTCCTTTGACAAGATTCGCCTCCGGAGTTTCCACGAGCAGGTGGTAGTGATTACTCATCCACACCCATGCATGCACCTGCCAGCCGGTGCGCTCCACCGTCTCCGCGAGGGTGGCCAACATCATCTCCCGGTC
>JANNVM010001191.1:0-10371 GCA_031414455.1 Verrucomicrobiota bacterium | reverse complement strand
CCAGGCGCTAACCCAAAAGTCCGGCGCTCCAAAAGTGAAGATTCCAATGGAGGGATGGGACATTGCGAAAGATCCGGAGAAGTTTCCAAATCCACTGGCAGCTTGGGATATCGGTGAGGAATACCCCGTCCGGCTTACGCTTATGCCGGAATGGCGAGGGCTTCAATGGCGCTGTATTCGGTGGCGTGGGCGCGGGCGGCTTCCTCAAGATCGAAGTCGCGTTGCAGGCCAAGCCAGAATTCCGGACTGACGCCAAAGAAGCGGGCGAGGCGGTGGGCGGTGTCGGCGGTGATGGCGCGGCGCTCATGCACCAGGGCGGTGACGCCACTGTGAGGAATGCCGGTGGCGATAGCGAGCTTGTACTGCGTGACGCCCAGAGGCACGATGAATTCTTCCCGCAGAACTTCGCCGGGATGGATATTGCGGAGGGTCTTTTTCATGGGGCGTCTCAATGGTAGTCCACGATCTCCACATTGCAGGCGTGCCCATCCCGCCAGCGGAAGCAGATTCGCCACTGGTCATTGATGCGAATGCTGTGCTGGCCGGCGCGGCGGCCCTTGAGGGCTTCCAGCCGGTTCGCAGGGGGAATGCGCAGATCGGTGAGGTTGCGGGCGTTGTTAAGCATACGAAGTTTGCGGCGTGCGGTGTCCTGAATATCGGGCGGAAACCGGCGGGAGGATTGCCCCTGCCAGATCCGCTCCGTTTCGGGACAGTTGAAATCCTGGATCACTGCGTGCGATATTAACGCGCCGCGGAAATAAGGCAAGGATTTCATGCCGCGAGGATCAACCGAAGTCCTCCGCTTCGGGAACTTTTCAGCGCCCGAGGGCTTATTGCATATCCGGGTTCGATTCCAGGTGGAGCCACCAAACCGGGAAACCGGCTGGCCATGGCCGCCGGGAAAATCACGGAATAAGGCTTTCCCTCCGCGGCGCTTTGGGCCATCCAACCTGCCGCCATGAACAAATCCGCTCTCTTTTCGTTCCTCCTGCTGTCCTGTGTGCCCGCGATTGCCGCGGAGGCTGCCAAGCCGCTGTGGGCGCATGAGGGGAGTGATTTGAAGCCGGACCCGAAGATGGTGTTCGGGAGCATTGAGAACGGTCTGCGCTGGGTGGTGCTGCCGAATGCGGAGCCGCCGAAGCGCGTGAGTATTCGACTCCACATCGCAACGGGTTCGCTTATGGAGGAGGACGATCAGCAGGGGCTGGCGCACTTTATGGAACACATGGCGTTCAATGGCACGACGCATTTTGCCGCGGATCAGATGGTGGAGTTTTTCCAGCGGCTGGGCATGGCATTCGGGGCGGATACGAATGCGCACACGTCGTTCGATGAGACTGTGTATAAGCTCGAATTGCCTGACAATAACGCGGACTTCCTCGGCAAGGGCATGCTCTTCATGCGTGACGTCGCGGACGGCATGATCATCGGGCCGCAGGAGATCGAGAAGGAGCGCGGCGTTATTCTCAGCGAAAAGAATGCCAGGGATTCGGTGGACTTCCGCACGATGATCGAGGGTTTCAAGTTCGGGCTGCCGGAGAGCCTCATCCCGAAACGTCTGCCGATTGGCACGGAAGAGGTGATCAGGAAAGCGCCGAAGCAGCGCTTCTTGGATTATTATAAGAAGTGGTACACACCGAACCGCATGGTCGTCATTGTTACCGGGGACGTCGAAGTGGAAGCGGTGAAGAAACTGGTGCTGGAGCACTTCACGGACATGAAGGCTCCCGCGGTGAGCGCGCCGGATCCGAGCCTCGGCAAGGTGACGACGGGCAAAGGGTTTCTCGCGAAGCTCCATACCGAGAAGGAAGCCGGGCAAATCACGATCAATGTCGAGGCGGCAAAGCCATCGCGCCAGTTGCCTGACACCGCGGCGAACCGGTTAGAGGGAGTGATCCGCCAGCTTGCCGACGATATGCTGAACCGGCGTTTTGAAGTGCTTTCGAAAAAGCCGGGCGCACCATTCCTCGCGGCGCAGAGCAGCCACCAGGACTGGATGCGTTTCGTGGAGGGCGCGTCGCTGGAGATCAGCGCCAAGCCGGAGAATTGGGAGAAGGCGCTGGCGGCCGGCGAACAGGAATTGCGCCGTGCGGTGCTGCACGGTTTCACCAAATCCGAACTGACCGAGGCCATCGCGAACTTTCAGACGGCGGTGGAGAATGCCGCCGCAGAGGCGCCGACGCGCAAGTCCCGCGCGCTGGCCGATGCCATTTCCTCCAACTTCTCCGATCACAAGGTGTTTATGCATCCCGCAGACGTCCTGACATGGGCGAAGGGAGTGCTGCCGGCCATCACCGTGGACCAGTGCCACGAGGCGCTGCGAAAAGACTGGGCCATAGAGGACATTCGCGTTTTCATTGGCGGGAATCTGTCGCTGGAGAAAGCAGAGAGCGTCATCACTGCCGCGTGGAAGAAGAGCCAGGAAGTGAAAGTTGCGCCGCAGCAGGAGAATGCGGAAGCCGCGTGGGCTTACACGGGTTTTGGCGAGTCGGGAAAAGTGGCGGTGCAGAAATCCGTGGACGATCTCGGCATTACGCAGGTGGAGTTCGCCAACGGCGTCAGGCTCAATATTAAGCCCACCGATTTCAAAAAGGACACCATCGAGATGTCAGCCAGCTTTGGTGAGGGCCGGCTCACCGCACCAAAGGACAAGCCGGGGTTGCCGCTCTTTACGCAGTTCAATTTCGAGACCGGGGCGCTGGGCAAACACAGTATTGATGACCTCCAGCGCGTGCTCGCGGGTAAAACCGTGGACATCAACTTCTCCGTCGGCGACGACAGTTTCGGGCTTTCCGGCAAAACGAATCGCAAGAACCTCAGAGCGCAGTTCCAGCTCCTCGCCGCGTTTCTCAGCGACCCGGGCTGGCGTGAAGACGGGCTGGCGCGCTTCAAGATGAGCCTCCCGATGGTTTTTCAGCAGGTGAACCACACGCCCGAGGGCATGATGCGCGCGAAGGCCGATGCCTTTACCCACGGCGACGACTATCGTTTCGTCTTTCCCTCGCAGGATGAACTGTCGTCGCGCAACATCGCGGAGATGAAGGCATGGCTGGAGCCGCAGTTGAAGACCGGTTATCTGGAAATCGGTATCGTGGGTGATCTCAGTGTTGGTGAAGTCATCGCCGCCGCTACCGCTACCGTCGGCGCGCTGCCGGCCCGCGCTTCCGGGCGGGCGAACACAGATGCGCTGCGCACGGTGGCGTTTCCCAAAGGCACGCCGGAGAAGGAGCTCCCCTTCGATTCCAAAATTCCGAAAAGCACGGCGCTCGTTTTTTGGCCGACCACCGACCGCCTCAAGGACATCAAACTTTCCCGCCAGCTCAATCTCCTGGCGGAAATCCTCTCCGACCGGGTGCGGCTCAAGGTGCGTGAGGAACTCGGCGAGAGTTACAGCCCGGACGTGGCCAGCATGATGAGCGATACCTGGCCCGGTTATGGTCAACTCATGGCCATGATGACCGCCGAGGCGAAAGACGCGAAGGAACTGACGGACATCGCCCGCAATCTCGGTGCCGAACTCGCTGCGAAAGGGGCGACCGCCGACGAACTGGAGCGCGCCCGCAAGCCGCTCCTCACGGCTCTGGAGGAGCAGCGCCGCAACAACGCCTACTGGCTGGGCACGGTCGTCACGCCGTCACAATCCAAGCCGGAGCGGCTCGACTGGGCGCGGAGCATGACGGAGGATTTTAAGTCGGTGACCGTGGAGGACATCAATCGGCTCGCGAAGCAGTATCTCGCCTCTGACGCCGCCACCGCAGTGCGTGTCGTCTCTACGGGTAAAGCGCCTGAGAGCGAGAAGAAGGCGAAATAGAGTGTTTACGATTAGAGGTTTCCTGACAGGCGAACCATACGAACGCCAACGGCGTTCCGTCGTCACTTCCGGGGTTGGCGCGAGTGCCTCCTTCGTCGGCAACCCGGGCTCATTGTCCTGAATCCCAGGGTCTCCCGGCAGCCGGGCCGGGCGGGCGGGGTGGATCTATGCGTATGCGGGCCATTTTGGCCTCGGTGCAGGGCGACGGGCGGGTGCGGGCGACATTGAAAACGCTCTGCAATCACCGGCAAACACAGGCAGCGCCATTGGGGATTTGATGGGGATTCGCGGACGGAGTCTTCACCGGGTCCGGTGTAATCCATTGCCAATCAACACTTTCCAAGATGGCTACCTCGTAAGGATTCGAACCTTAACAAAGGGTACCAAAAACCCTTGTGCTACCATTACACCACGAGGCAACAGTTCCGGGAAAACCGGGCGACATTCTTAGTGGCAAGTTTGGGGGTTGCAAGTGGCGTGCAGAAAAATTTCTTCCGGTTGGAATCCGGGCGTAAAATAGCCCGCAGCCGCGCAGAGGCGGCCACGGGCTGAGTGGGACCGGGGAACGACGGCCGGGTCAGTTGGCGGTGCGTTCGAGGGAGCTGCCGACTTTTTGCATGTCACGGCCGACGCCTTCCATGGTGTTGCAGGAGGAAAGCACGAGGGCGGTGAGGGCGGCGATAAGAAGTGCGAGGAGTTTCATGATGTAATGGGTCTGGGTTTGAACTGGTGGTTGGCCAGGGGTAGAGAAATTAGCAACTCCGCGCGTGAGTGCAACTTTCTGATGAGGTGCGTCCGAAAATGGATAACGAAGGCCGATGATTACCCGCCTGCTTTTTCTGTTCCTCACGGTGCTCGCCGCTGCCGCGGAGGATGCTCCGCCAAATGTGGTGATCATTTTCTGCGATGACCTGGGCTACGGAGACATCGGCCCGTTCGGGGCGGGGAAATGGAAGACCCCGCACCTCGACCGCATGGCGGCGGAGGGCCGGAAGTTCAGCCGGTTCTATGTCAGCAGTGCGGTGTGTTCGGCGAGTCGCTCGGCGCTGATGACAGGCTGCATGCACAGCCGGCTCAGTATTCACGGGGCATTCGGGCCGCAGGCAAAGGAAGGGTTGAATCCGACAGAGACGACGATCGCAGAGATGCTGAAGGCGAAAGGTTATGCGACGGCGATTTTTGGAAAGTGGCATCTGGGCCGGCCGGTATCGCTGCTGCCGCTGCGGCAGGGGTTTGATGAATATTTCGGCCTGCCGTATTCCGGCGATATGTGGCCGAAACATCCGGAAGCGCCGCAGGGTTATCCGCCGCTGCCCCTGCTGGAGGGCGACAAGATACTGCGCACGCTGGACGATCAGAGTGACCTGACGGCGCAGATCACGGAGCACGCGGTGAGTTTCATCGGGCGGAATAAGGACCGGCCGTTTTTTCTCTACGTGCCGCATCCACAGCCGCACGTGCCGCTCTACTGCAGCGCGAGGTTTCGCGGGAAGTCAGGCGCGGGGCTTTACGGCGATGTGATAGAGGAACTCGACTGGAGTGCGGGGGAAATCCTGGGGGCGCTGAAAAAGCACGGCCTGGACGAGCGGACGCTGGTGGTGTTTACGTCCGATAACGGTCCGTGGCTGAGCTACGGAGAGCACGCGGGAAGCGCGGGGCCGCTGCGGGAAGGGAAGGGGACTTCCTGGGAGGGCGGCATCCGGGTGCCGTGTCTCATGCGCTGGCCAGGGACGATTCCGCCCGGAACGGAGTGCCGGGAAATGGCGGGGACGTTCGATATGCTGCCGACCATTGCGGCCCTGACAGGTGCAGCGCTGCCGGCAGCGAAGATTGACGGCAGGGACATCAGCAAGCTGCTGACCGGCGGCCCGGAGGTTCATTCGCCGCATGAGACGATCTTTATTCGCTATGGTGAAAATGAACTGCAGGCCGTGATTCAGCCGCAGTGGAAGCTGCTGTTGCCGCACAGTTACCGGACGCTGGGGGATCAGCCGAAGGCGAAAGGCGGCATTCCAGCGAAGTACCGCATGGTGCGGCTGGAAAAGCCGGAACTCTACGATCTGTCGCTCGATCCGGGTGAGATGCGGGACGATAGCGGGCAGTTTCCTGACGAGGTGGAGAGGATGCTCGCCCTCGCCGAAGCCGACCGCGCGGTGCTGGGAGATTCGCTTCAAGGCAAAAAAGGCACTGAAAACCGCCCGGTGGGACAGGCGGCGGAGAAATAATTTCCGCACCCGCGGATGTCCCGTCATTTCGCCGTCGGTCGTATTGCTGATTGAACGGCAGAGCGTCCCGCGCATCTAATCCCTTCGCAACTACTGCACTCCCCTATATCCCCAACCGCATTCACCCGATGAAAATGACCCAACGCAAGCCGGCCCGCCCGCGCGGCTTTACTCTTATGGAACTCCTGCTCGTGCTGGCCATCATCGGCCTGCTCATGGGTGGCGTCGCTGTCGGCTACAGTTCCATCATGGACCGTGGCCGGATGACCAAGATGGAAGGCAATATCGGCACGCTGGTCAGCTATATCCAAATCTACACCACCAAGGCCAACGGCCAGCCGCCGTCCGCCGCGGCTGGACTGCGCGCGCTCGTTACCAAGCGCATCCTCGTGGACGAGGGCCTGCTCACCGATCCGTGGGGCGAGCCCGTGGAATACAAGGTGGGCGGCAATCTCCGCGCCAAACATGAGAAATTCGAGGTTTTCTCCAAAGGCCCCGACAAAATCGCCGGCAACGAGGATGACATCGGCAACTGGACGTCTACTGACTAAGGTGGCGGCTGCCGGCAGCGGCGGCTCAGTTCATTTTCCCCGACTGAATGGCCATGAAACGCCGCGCCTTCACCCTCATGGAGATGCTGATCGTGCTCGCGATCATCAGCCTTGTGTTTGCCGGCTCCTACATGGGGCTGTCATCGGTGAACGATGAGCAGGCGCTGCAAAAACCGTATGTGGACCTCCGCAGCATGGCCAAGACGGCGTGGCTGCGGGCGATGCACGAGCAGCGCGCGTGGCAGATCCGGTTTTTTGCCGACCATTTCGTGCTGGAGCCGAAGCTGGCAGTAAATGCGGACGATCAAAAGATGTTCCGCGACGCCGACAAGGCGATGGGCGTCACCTCCGGCGTTGAGTCGGTGAAGGTGGATCCAAGCATTTTGTTGGAAGTGCGCCGCTGGGGTGGAAAGGGCTGGATCCGCCCGGCCGGGGATCAGACGGTGTCCTGGGTTTTCGAACACAGCGGCCTGTGCGAGCCGATCAGCGTGCGCTTTTCCAGCGATCACGGCACTGTCGGTGCTCAGTTCGATCCCCTGACAGCGAGTGTGAAGGAAGAAATTTTCGACCGCGACGGACAATGAAAACCAACTCAATTAAGGCGGCCGGTTCAGGCATGGTTATCATGGAAGTGCTGTGCGCGCTTCTCGTTTTCGGCATGGCCGCGGTGGGGCTCATGCGGGCGATCACGGCTTCCGCGCAGTCCGCGGTGGTGGCGCAGCAGGAACTGCGGATGCTCCTGCGGCTTCAGTCCGCGCTCAACGAAACCAGCAAGTATTCCAAAATAGATCAACTCTACTCCGACAAACCGGTCAACGTTACCGACCCCGACGACCTCGGCGTGTGGACGCGGACGGAAATTATCAAGCTTGAGGACATCACCACCCGGATCGACGGCCAGCCGGTGAATGACATGTACCGGATTGTCGTCACCGCCTATTACGAGAACTTCGGCCAGGAGGGCGAGATGTCCGCCGAGACGGTGCGTTACGCCAAACTTTACGCTGCCGCCGGTGCCGCCGCCGGTGCCGTGCCCACCATTCCCCAGAGCCGATGAACACAACATTTCAGACAATCACTCCCCAAAGATCCCGGTTTTCCCGCGCCGGAGGCTTCACTCTGGTGGAGATTCTCCTCGGCCTCGCGCTGATCGGAATGCTCGCGGGCGGTGTGTTCGCGGTGCAGCGCGGGGCGCTGCAGGTGAGCACGGAAGTGGTGAAGAGCGAGACCCAGACGCTCAAGGTCCACAGCTTCTGCGAACTGCTGCGGCGAAATTTTGAGCAGATGCCGGGAAATGCGAAGGTGAATCTCCAGTTCTACGGCGGCTCCGGCTCGGACATGACCGAGGTGGCTTTCACCGATTACCCGCTGGCCTTCACCTGGCCAGGCGTCAGCGCGGGTGCGAAGACGGTGATTTTTCGCACCGAGCGGTCCGTGGGTATCGGGCTCCAGGCAGCGATTATTTATCTGGGCGAGGAACAGGCCGCCGAATGGCAAAAGGGCGGGCAGTTCGACGAGAGCAAAATCCTCGGACGCATCACCATCCTTGACGGCATCGCGCTGCTGAACTGGCGGTTTCTCGACGAAACCCGGGACGAATATGTCGAGGAATGGCCCCTCACCAACACGCGGCGGCCCACGATGGTGGAGATGACGCTGCAATTTATGGACGGCAGCGACCCCGTGAAACTCATCTTCTGGATCCCCACGATGGCGAATCCTCAGCAGTTTACGCAGTTTGGAAATGCCGCGGGTGCGGGAGCCGGCGTGCCCGGAGGCGGGATTCCGGGCGGTGGTGCCGGACCCGGCGGCGGAGGCCGGCCCGGCGGTGGTGCCGGGCCTGGTGGCGGCGGCCGGCCGGGTGGCGGTGGCGGACCCGGCGGCGGGGGCGGGCCTGGTGGAGGTGGCCGTCCGCCAGGAGGGGGTGGCGGAAGGTAGGCAGGCTGCGAGGCAGTATCAGAACTCTCACATTCAAGATTGAACATCCTCTTTCCGAAGCCAAAGGCTGCAACGCCAACTCCCTAATGACTCCACTTCCCCCCAGCATCGTCACCCGCCGCCATTCCCGGGCCGGCTCGGCGCTGATCATGGTCATCTGGCTCATCGCCATGCTGGGGATGATCGTGTACGCGATGCTTAACATCATTTCGCAGGATTTGAAACTGACCATCGCCCAGAAGCAGGCGTTCCGCGCCCGTCAGGTGGCGGAAATGGGGATCAACTGGGCGATGAATCCGGCCGTGAAGGAATACGACCGGGACATTCTCGACCAAACGCTCGAAGACGGCTCCACCTTCAGTGCCAAAATCCGCGGCGAGGGCGGGCGGCCCAACATCAATGCGCTGCTCCAGCGCGGTGAACAGAACCGCACCTTCATGGTCACCCTGTTCGCGTTCTGGGGCCTCTCCAATGACGCCTCGGACATGCTCTTCGACCGCATGGTGGACTGGATAGACACCGACAGTGCTGCCGCCGGAATTCATGGCATGGAGAAGGATGAATACATGGACATCTATGGCGAAACGACGCCCTATCCGTTCAATCATCCCTTCTACAGTCTTGAGGAACTGCTCCTCGTTCCAGGATTTGACGAAGTTGTCGCGAACGTGGCGGACTGGCGCGACTACTTCACCATTTACAGCACCGGCATGTCGGTGGATGTGAATGAAGCCGAAGCGAAAGTGCTCGCCACGGTAGCGATGGCCGCGCTGAACCGCTCGGACAAGGCGGACTACGAGAAGAAATTGGAGCAGGCGCAGCGGTTTGTCGAACTGCGCTGGGGGCCGGACGGAATCGAGGACACCGAAGACGACGAAAAACTGGAAGTGACGGAGGCGCTCACGGCGCTGGATATTCCCCAGGCGGCTGAGGGCGAAGGCGCATCACCGGCCTCCTACTTCGGCAGCAACGACCAGACCACTCACATCGAATGCGTCGCGACGGTAGGCGATTACCGGAAACGCGTCGTCCTGATCGTGCGCGGGCGAACCGCAACGCCGCAAATACTCACCCGGGAAGAAGTCCCCCTTTTCCAATAGATGAAATCACCCAGCACCAATCCCGAGGCAGGCATTTGCCTGCCAGGAGAACAGTCGTGGGAGTTGTGGAAACACAGTTCCGGCGGCTGGCAGATCGCCCAGACCGCTCCCGCCGGCGAGGGGGGCGGCCCCGCCTTCTTCAAGACCGCCGGCGTCTTCGGCTATCCTGTCAGCGCGGCCTTTGCCGTCCCTGTCCGCGCCGCCACCGGCGATGCCGACATGCTCCCGGACATCATTGATTTTCAGCTCGAAAAACAGGGCCTCAAGCCGGAGACGCCCGTGGGCAATCTCCTCGACTGGCGCACCGTGGAGCGTGAGGAATCCCGCACGCTTGTTCTTGCCAGTGTGCTCAATTCCCAAATGGCCGACGACCTCCCGCGCGAGGCTCCGCAGCGATTTGAGATTTCGCCCTATCTGTTCTACCTGCCGGACAATCACCTTGTTATCTGGAAGGAACTGGGCCGCCTCGTTTTTTGTGTCACCCGCGGCGATCAGCCCATTTACTATCACGCGCTGAGCACGCAGGCGCTCTCGGCGGATAACGCCCCGGAAATCGAGCAACTGCTCATGCCGCTCTATACGCAGGGCATCATCACGAGCCTCGACGGCATCGTGCTCTGGACGGACGCGGTGGAACCCGGCGCGGCGGAGGAACTGAGCCGCACTTTCGGCGCGAAAGTCCGCAGCGAGCAACGCCCGAAACCGACGCTGCCGCAGGAGGCTTCCAGTATTGAGCCCGTCTCCGT
>JANNVM010001190.1:0-11399 GCA_031414455.1 Verrucomicrobiota bacterium | reverse complement strand
GCCATGAGGATACAGCTCCCTGAGGATTTACGGTGCCGTTAAGGGTCGCGGACGTGTTCTGCACACCCGTCGCGGTGCCGGTGACAACGATGTGGCGAACTGAGACCCGCCGCCGGTAGTGAACGTGGCGTCGCTGCCCGTCGCAATGGCCCCGGAGCCCACGCCAGTAGCTTTGATGCGATAATGATAGAGCGTGCCCGGCGTCAGCCCGGTGAGGTTCGCACTCACTGCTTCGGCGACATTGCCGCCGGTGGTGCCCGGGACGAGAGGTCTTGCCGAGCCGTAGCTGGTGGTGGTGCCGTATTCGAACTGCCACGTGGCCGGGAGCCCCAGTGGATTGACGGCACCGCCGAGCGTTGCCGAGGTGGCGGTCACGGCGGTCGCGGCACCGGTAACCACCACCGGGGGGATGGTGAGCCTGAAGACCGTGCCATTGCTCACTGTACCTCCGAACTGAGTGGTCCCATAGATTCGTCCATCCGCGGCTTTGAGCAGTCCGCCGTAAGGACCTTGACCTTTCACCGCTCCGCTTTGCCCGGTGAAGTCAAACAGCCGCGGCGTCAGTGCGCCACCCGGCGTGTAGCGGAAAATGGTGCCGTGATCGCCCGCGCCACCGTTTTGCGTAGTGCCGTAAAGATAACCGTCATTCCCCTGGGCCATGGCCCCCACCGGCCACGCCCCCTGCTTCACACCGGCGTTATCATTGAATTCCACCACCGTGGTCACCACACTGGTGGTGCGGTTGACCCGATAAATCACTCCGGCATTAAACGCGCCGCCGTTAACTGTCGTGCCGTAGAGATGGCCGTCGCTGGCGAGAACCATGGCTCCGATGGGCCATTTTCCCGGATTGGGCGACGAAGCGTTAGTGAAGGTCGCGAGCGTCGTCAGGGAACCGTTGCTGACCCGTAGTTTGAACACGGTGCCGAAGTCCCCCGTCCCGCCGGCAAACGTGGTGCCGTAGAGGTAGCCGTCACCGCCGTCTATCAGTTTGGCATTCGGCGAGGCACCCTTGTTGTTGCTCCCGTTGTTGGAGAATTGGATCACTGTCGTCAGCGCGCCGGTCGCCGGATTGATCTTGTAGATCGTCCCGAAGTTCACGGTTCCGGTGCCGCCGTATTGCGTGGTGCCGTAAAAGAAGCCGTCCGAGGCCTTGATCATGGAGCCCAGCGGGGTGCTGCCTTTGTTGGTGGCCTGCTGACCGGCAAAGAAAAGGAAGTTAGTGAAAGACCCGCCGCTGGCCGTCATTTTATAGGCGATGCCATAGCTTCCACTGGCAAAGTCGCCGCTCGTCGTGCCATAGAGCATTCCATCCGTGTGCTCCGCCAGACCGGCCACGGGATACAAGCCGCCGGTGGGTTGCGCGGCCGCGGTGAATGCCCGCAACGGGGTGAACGTTCCGCCGGCGGTCACCTTATAAACAGTCCCCACATCGGCGATCCCGCCCCGGGCGGTGGTGCCATAAAAATCACCGTCGCTGGCCTGCATGAGTTCGGCATATGGCCTTGCGCCAACCGCGGAGCCTGTGGTGCCGGTGAACTCGACAAGGGTATTGAAAGCGGGCACCTGGGCGGGCGAAAGCACGGCGCTGAAAAGGACGACTGCCGCTGAGACAGTTGCACGGAGGACCAGGGAAATAACAGAGGGGCGTTGCATGGAGGGGGGACGCCTTGGCCGGTAACAGGCCCAGGGCGGACGCAGTCATAGGGTAAAACCCAGGGCTGGAAAAGCCTAATCTTTATCCTGTGCTTCCTGGGCTGCGCTTAATCTCCGCCCCTCCGGCGGCACCCCGCTACAGGAGGAATCCCACCGGCGGCGTGGCCCCTGTGGTGCTGATGAAGTTCGCAATATTCGGCAGCACCAGCGGCAGACTGCCGCGCGGCACGCCCAGCCATAGCGCCATCTCAGCAAAATAGGCGTCGCAACTCGTCGTGGGAATGAGACGGCCGCGCCCGGTATCGAGCACATTGACTTCGGCACCGGTGTCAGGATTCACCGCAAGGCTGGGATACTGACCGTAGATTCTCCGGCCCTTTACGCTGCCTCCGATCACGAAGGCATTGCCGCCCCACGCGTGGTCCGAACCGCGGCCATTACTCGTCAGGGTACGGCCAAAATCTGAAGCGCTGAAAATAGTCACATCATTCTCCACACCGAGGAATTTGAGTTGCTCATAGAACGCACCAATCGCATCATCCATCTCCGGCAGCATCTCCGACTGGTGCAGCAGGGTGTCGCTGTGATGATCCCATCCACCGCGCCCGACGAAAAACGTCTGCCGGCTCGCGCCCATGCCCCCACGCCCCATGATCGTCCGCGCCACCTGGTGTAACTGCCGGCCGGTCTGCGTGTCGGGCCACGTGACATTTCCCGGAAGCGTCCCGGTGGTGGCCGCAGAGTAGATTTCATACGCCTCCAGCGCTTCCCGGCGCTTCTTAAGAAATGTCTGCTGCAGAAGATTCTGATAGGTCGCCGCGAGCTGCCCGTCCACTGCCGCGCTGGTCGGATTAACAAAACTGGAGTTGCCGTCGTAGTTTTTGCTGTAGCCGCTGAGCGCAATGGCACCGCCTCCCGCGACAGAAGGATGGGACGGCACCACCGCATACTCTGCGCCCGAGACGCCGCTTTGCCACACGTTGCTGCCATCCGTGCTGATATTCATGGAAACGCGCTGCTCCGAATTCAGCCCCTTGATGAGATCCATCATCCGCCCGGCCCACCCGATGCCGCTGCGGCTGTGCGGCACACTGGTTTGCCACTGCTCCGCCTGGTCGGAGTGAGAGTAAAGGCCGAGCGGCAGCCGCTTCGTCGCACCCGCCACCTGCGAGCGGTTCAGCACCGGCTCCACCAGAGTCCCGACATTGGCGATAAACGCCGCCTTCTGCTGCGCAAAGAGACTCGCAAGGTTGGGCATCAGAGAATGCACGCCAAACGTGCGCCCCGGCGTGTTGTCAGGCGTGATCTGTATCTGCTGCGCATGGGGCAGCGCCAGGTCGGCACGGCTGTTTTGATATTCCAGATAGGAATCTGCCGCCGTGGACGACGGCCCGCTGTAGGGTGAAAGCACATTATACGTGTCGTTCCCGCCGCCGGCGAAAAGGCACACCAGCGCACGGTAGCCGGTTCCGCCCCCCTGGGCTGCCACCGTCCCGGCGAGGCGCAGGTTGAGCAGCGTATTGAGCACAGGGATTGCGCTAACGAGCGCGCAGTTCGCCTGCCCCATAAAACGGCGGCGCGTGAGATGTGAATGGCTGGTGGTCTTCATGGAGGAATCGTGAGTTGAATTTCAGAAATCAGGCGGGTAAGGTGGCGGCATGAGTGCGAGAGAGATCATTGATCAAATTCCCGCGCTGCCCGAACAAGACATCAAGTTGATCGAGGCGGCGCTCCGGGAGCGACGTGCATTGAACGCGGAGGCCGACCGGCCGGAACCCGGTGTGGCGCTGACGCCAGACCGCAAGATGTCCAAAGACGAAGCAATGGACTATGTCTTCGAGAACTTTGATGGCCTGCTGAGCCGGCTCGCCCAATAGCAACAACAACTCATGCAGTTTCTGGAACTTGACGACGTCCTCGCCTTGCACAGGAGGGGGCTGGAAAGACACGGAGGCATGTCCGGCATTCGCGACATGGGCTTGGTGGAGTCGGCTCTCGGCTCCGCCCAAAACGTCTATTACTACGGGGGCGGCGATGAATTTGCCGTAGCTGCCGCCTATGCCTTTCACCTCGCTGAGTCCCAGGCATTTTTTGACGGAAACAAGCGAGTCGCGATCTCTGCCGCGATCATGTTCCTTGCTCATAACGGCTGGCATGTGCCTCCGTCTGCCGCTGACGCCCTCTACGACGCCATGATCGCCATCGCCACGCACGACCTCGACAAGCCCGGCCTTGCGGCCCTGCTGCGGAAGCTGTTCGGAAAGTAGTCTCATCAGAGTGTCTGATCGGTGCTTGAGGTTTGGCGCTTCTTTGGTGCTTGGAATTTGGCGCTTTTCTCTCCTATCTCAGCACACAAAAATCCGGGCTCGTGACGATGAGGTAGATGGCCAGTTTCAGCCTCGTCTCCGGCCATTCCCAGCCACTGTTAATGCGCACGAGCGCTTCGCGGATCATTTGAAACTGCTGCGCGCTGAGCGTGCCGCCGGTGAGCACCAGATCGAGACGCCGCAGGAGGGGATCGGGATCAAGCCCCGGCACACTGGGGCTGGGGTCGTTCACAACCGCGGCGGGAACATTCATGAGCATCTCCTGCGTGAGATTGAGCGTCGTGTTATATTCGGCTCTGCCCACACCCCAGCGGTGAAGGCCGCCGGTGATGGCCTTCCAGAAGTAGTTCGGGGAAAGCGTGCCGCTGCTGGCGTTGATGATTTGAAACTCCGGTGCCACAAGCCCCGCCTCCACGAGTGCGCCGGGCGGTGAATAGTTAGGCGAATAGTAGTTAAACACACTCGGCGCCTTCATCGGCTCCTGGACATGATCGAGCGTGAAGGCATCGAGATAGTACCATCCGCTCGGCGACGAGGCGTTGAAGGCGCGCGCCAGATTCACGCAGCGGAGGAACGGTTCGCGCAGCTTGCCGAACGCCGGCACATTCATCATCGCGGCGTCGCGCGCTTCGGAGTCGAGGAGAATCGCTTTGATGAACGCCTTCATGTCACCGCGCACACCCTGACCGTTATCGGCGAACGCCGCAGATACCCGGCCAATGTAGGCCGGCGAAGGATTACTCGTCACCAGCCGCTGGATGAGCAGGCGGCCGATGAACGGGCCGACGTTGGGATGGTTGAAAAGGTTATCCACCACCGCGTTCACATCCAGCATCGTCGCCGTTCCCGTGTTCCCTGCGCTGGCCGTGCGCGCCGGAGTTACGGTGCCGCGCAGCAGGGTCTTGGGTGCCAAATCGTGCTCGGCATCCCAGGCTTTCATCGGCGTCGTAAAATCGCGGGGATGAAGTCCGAAATTTACATTGGTCCCGCCAAACGCGAGACCGGTGAAGACGCGCGCGAACTGCGTGATGTCGGCATTGGTATAGGTGGATACCGGCTGTCCCGCACTCAATTTGCGCGTGCCGTCCGGATTCAATTCCCACAGCCCGATGCTGAAAAGCTGCATGATCTCGCGGGCATAGTTTTCGTCAGGGAAACGATTGATCGCAGGATCGGCCTTCCGGTTGCCGAGGTCGCTCAGGTACATGCCCATGCAGGGATGCAGCGAGACATTCAGCAGCAAATCACGGAAGTTACCGAAGCTGTGCGCCAGCAGCATATCGTAATAGTTCGCCATGCCGATGGGATCCACCCCGATGTCCTCCATGCGGTCGGAGATGACAAAAATCTGACTAAGGCAAAAACCGATGCGCTGGCGCAGCGGGTCGGGCAATTGCGTGGCGGTGTCGTCAGGGCGCAGTTTCGGAATTCCCATCGCGCGATTCCACCAGGCGTCCTGTTTGGAGTCGTTGTAGATCTCCAGCACCTGCTCGTTCGCCTCCGCCCACGTTACGAACGGCTGCAGCCGGCCCACGGGCCGCGTGAACTGATCGTTGATCCACGGCTCAATACCCATCGTCATCAGTTCCTCGACATTCTCCGGAATCTGATCCCCATCCGCATCGCTGTCCTGGTCGGGTCCGAATGCCGCCTGGATCAGAAACCGCGCCGCTTCCTTGGCCGAGGGACCGCCGGCAGCCGTCTGGTTCAGCAGTGAACCCGTCCCCGCATTCTGCACACCGACAGTGTAGCCGCTGCCCGCCAGCGCAGTGAGCACGACCGTTTCCGTCGCTTCGCCGTCATTCGCATCCGCCACCGGCACCGCCTCAAAGAATACCTCCCGCTGTCCGGCGGCAAATTTCACGCTGGTGCCTGCGACGGTCGTATAGTCGGTGCCGCGCGCCGCCGTGCCCGTGAGCGAAAAATTCACCGTTAGCGGCTGCAGGCCGCCGGTGCGCCGGATGACAAACAGCACCGGGTCCGGCCACCGCTCGGCCGCGGTGTCGTCATACACGGAAACCGTAATCACATTCGCCGCCGTCAGGCCCGCCGTCAGCCGCGGCCCGTCGAGCTGCGAATTCCGGCCGGTACGGTTCGTCGCCGGATCGAACCCGACCAGCCGTTCATCGGCATCGGAGAATCCATCGCCATCCGAATCCTGGTCCGTCACCGACAGCTTAAAGAACCGCCGGCTGAATCCGCCCTGAACCACTGCGGCTTCCTCCAGACCGCCGCCCGTTTTGTCAGGCACGGCACTCAACCACGAACCGCCGGTGAGATCCGGGCTTCCCAGCAGTGTGTACTTTTTTCCCGCCACGCCATGCCAGTGAAAGCGAAACGTCTCTCCCTCCGCCTGTGCCATTTCCAGCGCCGGAAAATCCAGCGCACTCAGCGGATTCGTTCCCGCTGCACTTTCCTGAGCATTCGAGAAGCCATCCCGGTCCGTGTCGGAACCCGCCGTCAAACCCGGCGCCCCCCACGCCATTTCCCACACGTCACTCTGCTGATTGTTATTGGAGTCCAATGCCGGCGTGGAAAGCGGGCACAGGAGGACGGAGAGCAATAAACTGGCTGGTCGGTGGTTCATGGCGGTCGGGAGGATACTATTATGGGAATTATAAGCAAGATGCTCTTTTGATCCGCGGAGGAAGCGGCGGCCCTTACCGGAGAAGCCGGCCTTTTTGGGGCTGCCTTGCGCACAAGAGGGGGAAATCAGCGCGCCAGCCCCGCTGACAGGACTGGACAGCCCCCCGCGTTTCGCTTCCACTCCACCCCATGCGCTTCTCCTTTCTTCTTTCCGCATTCTTCATTTTCCATTCTTCATTATGCATTCTGTATTCCCAGGACGCCTCCCTCGTCCGTGAATCCGAGCCGCTCACACCGGCGGAGGAGCAAAAGAAATTCAAACTGCCTCCGGGATTCTCCATCCAACTCATCGCCAGCGAGCCGGTGGTGAACAAGCCGATGAATCTCGCGTTCGATGACACGGGACGGCTCTGGTGTACGTCCTCGGCGGAATATCCATGGGCCATCAAGAAGGACAAATGGAAGACTCCGGAGGGGCTCCTCGACAGCAGCAAGGACAAGATCCTCATCTTCTCCGACAGCGATGGCGACGGGGTGCCTGACAAGCCGTCGGTCTTCGCAGACAATCTCAATGTTCCCATCGGCGTGCTGCCCTACAAGAACGGCTGCATCGCGTGGAGCATCCCCAACATCTGGCGGCTCGAAGACACCGACGGCGACGGCAAGTGCGACAAGCGCACCATCCTTTTCGGCCGGCTCGGCTGGGAAATGGACACGCACGGCATGATCTCCAGCCTTATCATGGGACCGGACGGCTGGATCTACGCTACGCACGGATTCAACAACACCTCGCACTTCGAGGTCCTGCCGCAAAACAATCCCGCCGCCGCCAACCGTCCGAAAAAGCCGGCCCCGAGCGCCCAGAATACCGGCGTGCCGCGCAGCGAACTCGACTGGGGCTTTTCGCTCGATCTCCACAGCGGCAATGTCTTCCGTTTCAAGCCCGACGGCTCGGCCGTGGAGCCTTATTCATGGGGTCAGGTCAATCCGTTCGGCATGTGTCAGGACAGCTACGGCAGTTTCTACACCGCCGACTGCCACAGCAATCCCATCACCGCGCTCATCCCCGGCGCGTTCTATCAAAGTTTCGGCAAGCCGCACGACGGCATGGGCTTCGCCCCGGTCATGTGCGAACACGCCCACGGCTCCACCGGACTCTGCGGCGTTTTTTATATCGATGGCGGCATCTGGGGCCCGGAATGGGACGACCACATGCTCGTCGGCAACTGCGTCACCAGCCGCATCAATCACGACCTTGTCACCTTCACCGGCGCCACTCCGAAGGCGAATGAGAAGCCGGATTTCCTGAGTACTGACGACGGCTGGTTCCGGCCCGTGAATTTGAAACTGGCTTCTGACAACTCGCTCTACGTCGCCGATTTCTACAACAAGATCATCGGCCACTACGAAGTGCCGCTGACTCACCCGGGACGGGATCGGGAGCGTGGGAGGATTTGGAGGATTGTGAAGGAGGGGGCGAAGCGGGAGCGGACGGGCAGTGTGCAGGCGATCATCGCGCGGCAACTCAGACAAACAGGCGTATGGACCGACATTAAATTGATGACGACGGGGCAGGTTGCAGGCCCACGCGCTTCGCAAGCGTCGAAAGAGCACTTCGTTGTTAATCCTTCAGTTTCGGTTCTGGACACGATGCTACCCGATCTGGCAAGAATTTCGGCGGAAGACTCGACGTCGCGGCACACGCAGCGCCTCGCGATCCGGACCGCGCTGCAGACCTCTGGTGGCTTTGCCTCGCTAGCCAAAGTGAAGTTGGACGCCGCCCTTACTGCCGAACTCGCTTCAATCATTCGCACCATCCAGTCGTCCGACGCCTCCGCGTGGACGCTGAACTACCTTCTCACCCAACCGCAGACAAACCGCGACGAACTCCGCAGCACGATCACTTCGCTGGCGAAGAACCTGCCTGGCGACGGCGAGCCGAAGCTCATCGGATTCGTGAAGCAGCATTTTGCCGACGATGCGGGCGCACAGTTGGAACTTGCGGGCGCGATCCGTCAGGGCATTTCCCGCCGCGGCGGCAAGCCGGGGCCGGAAGCATCTGCGTGGCTGACAGAGGTTGCCGCGCGGCTTTTCGCAGAACTGGAGCAGACGCCGCCGGTCACGGCTTGGGATCCGATGCCCACCGGAGACTGGATCATTCAGAAGCGCCCGTGCGCGGATGGTAAGGAAGCGAACGTGATTTCCAGTCTCGGCAAAATGGGCGAGGGTTTTGCGGGAGTAATCAAGTCCGCACCGTTCGCCTGCCCGGAGGCCTTTTCCTTTTACATTCTCGGACACCGTGGTGCCCCCGGCAGGCCGGCGACCGAACGCAATTTCGCCCGGCTCGTTCACGCCGCCAGCGGTGCCGAAATCACCAAAGCGTATCCGCCACGCAACGACACGGCGCAGCGCGTCCGCTGGAATCTGGAGGCTCATGCCGGCAAACAAGTGCGGCTGGAACTCGTGGACGGCGACGACAATAAGAGCGGCGAAGCCTATGCCTGGCTGGCCGCGGGACGATTCGAGCCCGCGGTCATCACCGTGCCCGGAGCGGACCCGGCCGTGCGCGAGCAAAACGTGCGCACCGCCGCAGAACTGGCTGCGGAATTCAAACTGACCGGCCACATTCCATCGCTCAGCCTCCTTCTGGCGCAACCTTCCCTAACTCCTGAGACGCGCAGCACCCTCGCCGCCGCCCTCACGGGCATGGACCAGCCGCAGGCCATCGCCGCCGTGCTCAAAACCGCGCCCGCCAGCATTCAGGGTGTGCTCGCGGAAGTCCTCGCCGGCACGGAAGCCGGAGCCACTGCGCTCATGGAATGCGGCGTGCCGGTATTGCTAACGCAGCCGGTTGTCGCACAGAAGATCGGCGCACTGAACAACCCAAAACTCAAAGAGCGCGCCGCGGCCCTCACCAAAGATCTGCCGCCCGCCAGCGCGGAGACGGCAGCACTCATCGCCGCCCGCATTCAGCAGCACGCCGCTGCCGCAAAGGATCCCGCTGCCGGCCAGATTGTCTATAAGACGCATTGCGCCATCTGCCACAAGGTCGGCAACGAAGGCAATGTCGTCGGCCCGCAACTCGATGGCGCGGGCAATCGCGGCATCGAACGGCTTTGTGAGGACATCCTCGACCCGCACCGCGCCGTGGACCCGATGTTCCGCATGCACCTTGTCAGCATGAAGGACGGCACCATTCAGGCCGGCCTCATCCGCCGCGATGATGCGGCTTCACTGGTCATTGTGAATGCCACCGGTCAGGAGACCGCGCTGTCCAAAGCAAACATGGCCAAAGACGAACTCGCCCCCATCAGCCTCATGCCGGCCACGTTCGGGCTGGCGATTCCCGAGGCGGATTTTCACAACCTCGTCGCCTGGCTTTCCGGGCAGAAGAAACAGGAAGTGAAGTAGCCATGCGCTGCAGCGCGTGACGCACCCGTCACGGGCTAAAGCCCATGACTACTTTCTTTGGCTCACTTCAGCGTTTCCATCCACGCGATGAGGTCGCGGAATTCCTGAACGGTCAGGCCCAGTTCAAGTCCCTCGGGCATCAGTGAAACCGGGGCAATATCTATACGGGTGATTTTGTTGTGGGGAATCTCCTGCACGGTGCCTCCGGGAAGGTAAATGTCCACGCGACCGCCGGATTCCTTGTCGCTCTGAATACCGGCGACAGCGGTGCCATCCTTGAGCAGGACGGTCTTCATGCCGAACAGCGGCCCGATCTCACGGCTGGGGGTCAGAATGGAATTAATGAGCTTCTCCCGGTCCGAAGCCCGCGCGATGGTGCTGAGGTCCGGTCCGACTCTAACACCGCGGCCTTCGGCGATGTGGCAGGTGCTGCACAGCGATCCCGCGCTGAAAAAGACGCGCCGGCCTTCATCCGCATCACCTTTGCCGGTTCGGACGGCCTCGTGCCATTGCTCGTCTGTGCCGGGCCGGATTTCCGGTGAAGGTTTGCCGAGGGCGAGGGCGAGGATCGCTTTCGCTGCGGTGTCGCTGGTGCGATCGAAGGTGGATTCCAAAACAGCTTTTATGTCAGCCCAGCCCACCGTGCTGCGCAGCGTGCGCGCCGCCTGCCGCGACAGCACCGGCTCCGGGCCATCCAAGAGGCACAGCAGGGCAACGAAGGAATCGTCCGGTTTGCCTGACAAGGCGGCCAGCGCATCCTGCCGCGCGGGCAAAGCAGCGTCCTTGTTCAGTGCCAGATCGATCAGTGGACGAATGACCTCCGTTTTCGCGACGGATCCCAGCGTCCGCGCCGCAGCCGCAGCGACGACAGCGTCCTTGTCTTTGAGCAACTCCACCAGCGTGCGCGCAGCGCCATCGCGGTTGTTCAGATAAAGCATCGCCAACGCGCGGATGGCTCCAGGCTGCGCGGTATCGGTGATGATCTTCAGCAGCAAGCCGTCGAGCGAGCCGGAGGGTTTGGCGGAAGCGTCTTTGTCTATGAGTTCCAGCGCCGCGATGCCGGTACGGAAGACCTCGCGGTCGGTGCTGTGCTTCTTGATGGCGGCTTCAATGTCGGGGATGAGATCTTTGAGGCGGCGCTCGGCGACGAGGATCAACGTGACACGAACTACCTCGGCCGAGTCATTACGCAGTAAGGCGCTGAGAGTTTCGCTTTTGAGCGCAGCATTCGCCCGCCGCACCGCAACAACCATCTGTGTTTTGAAGAGCGCAGTGGCATCAACCGGAATCGCGTTGTCAAAAGTTGGCAGGGATGACTTCTCTTCTCCTTTCAGGGCGTAATGCTTGTAGGTCCGAAATTTCCTCGCCTCCCGTTCCAGATGTGCTGTCCGGACGAACGGATCACTATCATTTAGTCCC
>JANNVM010001189.1:0-6123 GCA_031414455.1 Verrucomicrobiota bacterium | reverse complement strand
CCCCTCGAAGGCCCGTATGGCGGCCCCGTTCAGTCCGGCGGCCTGCATCTTTTCAGCGATTGGCAAAAATTGGTCACTCATGCCCGCTGCCTATACCGGTGAAACCGGAGCGTCAATGATCGGGAAGGACCGCCGGAACGGAGGCAGGCTTTCGCCATTTCCTAATCAACAATGCCGCACCATTTACAAAGTCCCGATCCCTCAGTCCCCCCTTCACTCATGATGCGCCCATCGCACCTCCTCGCCTATTGTTTTCTTGTCTCCCCCTGTCTGGCCGAACCGGTTATTTCGGAATTCATGGCCAGCAACCAGAATGGCATCACCGACGAGAACGGCAGCCGTCCGGACTGGATCGAAGTCAAAAATCCGGACGCCACGCCCGTAATCATGACCGGTTGGGCGCTCACCGATGCCGCGGCGAATCCGCAAAAGTGGATTTTCCCCGCCGTGACCATCGCGCCAAACAGCCAGTTGCTTGTGTTTGCCTCCGGCAATGACCGGCGGGTGGCGGGCCAGAATCTGCACACGAACTTCAGCCTTTCCGCCGGCGGTGAGTATCTCGCGCTCGTAAGGCCCGGCGGCACGGCGGTCACAGAATGGTCCCCCGCCTATCCGCAGCAGTATCCCAATATCAGCTACGGGCACGTCCACGAGCACTGCAGAGGTGACATGGGTGCAGCAGAGCACGGCGGTGAAGGCGTTTGTGCCGGCGGACACGACGCTCATTCCGCAGTGGCGCTCGATTGGATTTAACGACGCCGCGTGGACCGCCGGCACGTTCGGTGTGGGCTACATGATCGGGGCCAATCCCGATCTGACTGCGGACCTCGGCGTCAACTTCGGCACCGGCTCGGCAACGCCGATGAACGGCAACGGCCGCCACAGCTACTCGCGCGCTGTATTCAATGTGCCTGACAAGTCAGCCGTCGTCTCCATCAAGCTGCGCATGAACTACGACGACGGCTTTGTGGCGTGGATCAATGGCACGGTGGCAGGGAACTCAGCAGGCGCTCCGACGACGGACCCGATCTCGCCCACAGCGTTTGTGACGAGCCACGGACCGAGCGCGACCGGTGCATTTGAAGACTTCACAGTGCCGCCTGCCGCCGTGGCGGCTCTGGTGAACGGTACTAACGTGCTGGCGATCGAAGGCATGAACGTGAACACCACCAGTTCGGACTGCATTGTTATTCCTCAGTTGATCGGCTCGCTGAGCAATCCGGGGGCGGGCGTCACCGGTTATTTTACCATTGCCACTCCGGGCACGGTGAATGGAGGAGTGAATACGATCCAGCTCCCTGTGGCAGTGCAGTTCTCGCGTCCTTCGGGAACGTTCAGCGGCTCCTTCAGCCTCGCGCTCACCGGAGCCGGCGCGGGACAGGAAATCCGTTATGTGATCACCGATCCCTCGGGCAGCGGAGCGACTGCGGCCGAACCCTCCGCGGCCTCCACACTCTATACCGGTCCGATCACGGTCACTTCCAGTAAACTCGTCCGTGCGGCCATTTTTCAGGGATCCCAGCGCAGTCGATCCTACACCGCTCAATATCTCCTGCTGGAAACAACCGCCGGCTCGAACAACACCTCGAACTTCACTTCCATCCTTCCGATCGTCGTGCTGGACGACCACGGCGCCGGCGCGCCGACGACCAGCGACACGGCTTACACGACGACCATGATGCATCTCTTTATGCCGGTGAGCGGGACGACGCGACTGGCGGATGCGGCATCGGGCGACGGCATTCCCGGCACCTTCACCCGCGCCGGTGCATGAATTCGCGGACGTTCGTCTTCCGGATTTCCCAAAAAAAGCTATGGCATCGATACATGTAATGAATTAAACACCGACTCCGACCAGCCGCTGGCCGGCATGGCGGAGGAGAGCGACTGGATCCTCAACGGCCCGTGGACCTACGACGACACGTTTATCCACAATGCCTTCATTTACGAAGTCTCCCGCCGCATCGGGCGCTGGGCCCCGCGGACGATTCCCTGCGAAGTCTTTTTCAATCAGAACGGCGGGAAGCTGGATTACAGTGACTACGCCGGCGTCTATCAGCTCACGGAAAAAATCAAATCCAATCCGGATCGCCTTGATATCGCGAGCATCGAGCCGGGAGACAACGCGGGGACGGCCCTGACCGGCGGTTACATCTTCAAAATCGACAGTGCCGACGGGACCGAATTCAGTTGGACGATCAACAATACCAGCTTCGGCCTCGGAACTTATTACAATACACTGCCGAACACCGAAAGCGGTCAGTCACTCGTGCTTGTGGAGCCCGATCCGGACTTCGACACCCCGCAGCAGCAGACTTTTATTCAGACCACGACGATCCTGCCCTGGAACAATACCATTTTCACCGAACGAGCCGCCGGTTTTACCACGCGCAACTACCGAAATTATATCGATCCTTCAGCCTTCGTTGATCACCACCTGCTCGTCTCGCTCGCCTACAACGTCGATGCGCTCCGGCTCAGCGCCTTCTATCACAAAGACCGGAACAAGCGGATCTGCGCCGGTCCGGTCTGGGATTTTGACCGCGCGCTCGGCTCGGACGACGGACGCGACTCGAATCCGGTCGGCTGGGGAAGCATCGGATACTTCTTCGACCGCGACTGGTGGGGCGGCGTTTTCAAGGATCCGCAGTTCGTGCAGGAAGTGGTGGACCGCTGGTGGGAATTGCGCCAGCCCGGGCGGCCGTTTGAAACCGCCTCCCTGCTTGCCCTTGCCGATCAAATGGGCGCGCAGATCGGCAATGTTGCCGGGGCGCGCGATGCCGCTAAATGGCCGGAAAATGCGGCGTCCGGAGGAGTCTATCTCAACGAGATCAGCGCCATGAAAACCTGGCTGACGAACCGGGTGAATTTCCTGGATGGAGCGATGCCCGTACCACCCGCTGCCAGCGTTGCGAGCGGTCCGGTGAGTGCCGGCAGCACGGTCACTTTGTCAGGCGCGGGGACGATCCGCTACACGTTCGACGGCACCGACCCGCGTCCGTTCGGCGGCGCCACGCCAGGGACGGGCTCGACTTATACCACGGGGCTGCCGATCAGTGCGACCACCGTCCTCACCGCACGCCGCCAGGTCACCGCGACACCCTTTCCCAACGGCGCAGCGGGCATTTTTTGGAGTGCGCCGCGCACCCGCGTTTATCTGGTGAACGAGTTCTTTGCCGCCGCCGGTGATCTCTCCGTCTCTGAAATCAACTACAACCCCGCCGGCCCCACGCCAGCGGAACTCGCCAGTGCTCCCGGTGTCACCGGCACGGACTTTGAGTGGATCGAACTCAAGAACACCGGCACGCGCACCGTGAACACCTTCGAGATGATGTTCCCCGCGGGGTTCCCGTTCGAGAAAGAGTTGCGTCTTACGGCGCGTTCGCTGCCGCAGGGCCAGTCCGCCCTCATCGTGAAAAACCGCGCCGCTTTTCAGGCGCGTTATGGTGCGTTGCAGAATGCAAAAATCGTGGGCGAATGGGTTGAGGGGAATCTTGACGACAGCGGCGAAGGACTCCGGCTGCTCGCCCGCGACGGCTCCACGGTGGCCTCATTCAACTACAGCGACGGGTCCGGCTGGCCTGACCGCGCGGACGGCAAAGGCGGCTCGCTCGAATTCACCGGCGCGGCATTTTCCTCCGCCGACTACAACACCGCAGCCAACTGGCGCTCATCGTCAGAAGTCCACGGCACTCCAGGCACCACCGGAGCCGGCCCGGATACGCGCATCGTCATCAACGAAATCCTCTCACATTCGAATCTGCCGCGTGTGGATGCCATCGAACTGCGCAACAACAGTGCCGCGGCGGTGGATGTCGGCGGCTGGTTCCTCAGCGACACCGGCAGCATCGAAACGGCGGCTGACTATCAAAAGTTTGCCATTCCCGCCGGCACCGTCATTCCGGCTGGCGGGTATGCCGTTTTCACCGAAATGGCCTTCAATCCCAACGGTGCATGGAATCCGTCGCCCGGCACTCCCGGATCGAATGAATTCGCCTTCGACGGCCAGCACGGCGATGATGCCTGGCTCATCAGCAACACCGGCGGCGTGTTGCGCTTCGCCGACCATGTGGACTTCAATGCCGCGCGCCCTGACGAATCCTGGGGCCGCCTGCCCGACGGCACCGGCCCGCTTTTGCCGATGCTCACACGCACGCTGTTCAATGAAGCCAGCGCCTCCATCCCGCTCCCCGGGGCCGGTGCTCCGAACAGCACCGTGCGCACCGGCCCGCTCATCATTCAGGAAATTCACCATGCGCCGTCCGGCGGCATCACGGATCTGGAGTTTGTGGAGATATTGAACCCGACGGGAGCCGTGGTCTCCCTCGCCAACTGGCGGCTGCGCGGCGACGTGGACTACAACTTCGGTCTTGAATCCATCCCCGCCGGCGGTGTCCTCGTGGTCACGCCCTTCGCGCCCAGCGAGACGGCGAAAGTGAACGCGTTCCGCGCCGCCTACGGCATTGACGCCAGCGTGGCGCTCACCGGCCCGTGGGATGGCAGTGATCACCTCACGGCCAACGGCGAAGTCCGCCTCTACCGCGCCGAGCCTTCACCACCCGCCGAACCGGGCTTCTTTCCGCTAACGATTGAGGACGAGAGCGAATACCTCGGAGCCGGCAGCGGCTGGCCTGACACCACGGCGGGAGCGTCGCTCAACCGCGCCATTCCCGGGAACGGGAGCGTCGCGACGAACTGGACCGCCGCCCCGCCGACGCCGGGCAATGTCACACTCAAATTCGCCGGATGGAAAGCCCTCTACTTCCCCGGCGGCGGGCCGGGCAGCGGTGATCATGACGACCCTGACAAAGACGGCCTCGACAACGCTCTCGAATTCGCCCTCGGTGGTCATCCGCTCAACGCCGGCGGCCCCGTGATCCTGCCAACCGTCACCCGCCAGCCCGGCCCCGGCGGCACTGTGGATTTTCAGTTTACCTACACGCGCCCTCTCAATGTCCCCGGTGCCACCTTCACCGTGCAGCGCTCCGCCAACATGACGGCATGGACCACAGTTCCCGACAATCAGATCAGCGCCACCGCCGTCGCAGAAACCCGCCGCGCGGTCGTCACCCTGACGGCAGGCGAGCGCCGCCTTTACCTGCGATTGAACGTCACGATCGCGCCCTAACTTGAACGGCCCGCCATGGACGACCGCGATTTCGTTCTGTTTGGTCTTCCGCACTGTGCCGCCATAGCAGCGACCGTGGCGGCGGCCGTTTTCATGGTCTGGCTCAACCGCCCGGCCACCGTCGCGCCGGCAGCGAAGCGTGCCGCCAATCTCACGCTGGCGGTGATTCTCATCGTGTCCGTCTTCTGCGACCCCCTGTGGACATGGCTGACTTACCGCGCGGAGCCTGGTCACGCGCTGCAGATGATCCGGGAGAAGTCGCTGCCGCTGCACCTTTGCGATGTGGCAGCTCTCCTGCTCGGATGGACGCTCCTCCGCCCGCGGCAACGCAGCGCGGAAATCGGCTATCTCTGGGGATTGGCAGGCACGCTGCAGGGAGTCCTGACGCCAACCCTGAAGCATGGCTGGGAATCTCCGGAATACTGGACGTTCTTTGCCCAGCACGGCGGCGTCCAGGCGGCTGCCCTCGCCCTCGTATTCGGCAACGGTCTGCGTCCGCTGCCTGGTGCCCTGCGCCGGGCCATGGGCTGGAGCTGGGCCTACATGGGCGTCATCTCTCTGGGCAACGGGATGCTCGGAACGAATTACGGTTACTTCAATGCCCCGCCGGAGGTGCCTTCACTCATCGATTTTATGGGGCCATGGCCGTGGTATCTCCTGACACTTCAGGCGGTGGCCGTTGTCTTCTTTTTCCTGCTGCTGCTGCCGTTCAGAAAGTGGAGCGGCCCGCCATCGAGCCCTTCCAGGTAATGCCGCGGAAACTATCGCATAAAAACATTGACCCGGTACAGGGGGGGCCTTAAAAACGGGCATAATTGCCGGATATTCAATTCAACACCTAAAATCAACTGCCAGCCATGAAACCGCATCCCTTCCCTCTGTTCGCTGCCATTGTGACCGTCGCTTTTTCCGCCGCACCCGCGAAGGCTGCCATCACCGGTGTCAGCATCAACAGTGTTTCCTCCGAACTGGTTGGCCCCTTTGACCGGACTGCC
>JANNVM010001188.1:0-14064 GCA_031414455.1 Verrucomicrobiota bacterium | reverse complement strand
GGTCCCGGGGTGTTTCGTCCGGTCCGGGTGATCCGGGAGGGATCGGGATTCCGGCGCGACCGGGCCGTTCTCGACAACAGCCTCTGGCAAAATGCTAACGACCCCTGTCGGGCTCTATTCTGTTTCCGGCCCCGGATTACGCCGCCAAATCATTCCTGACCCCGGGGAGCGGAGCGGTTGCCTCATGCACAAAGAAAATTCGCGCTGGATTACGCTTCCACTCACCTGCAACACCGCAAATTGAAGCTCCGGCGCAGCGACGCCGGTTCCATCCATCTATCTTCCGTCATCGTTCATTCCACCCCGCTCACCGCAGACCTCCATTCACCCCGATTCCGATTCGCCCTCAGGTCCGGCTCCGGTCCTCCACCGGCAAAAGCAATTTCCTGCAGACGGTAAGACGATGAACCCGCGCATCTCCAGAAGCATCCTGATCGGACTCGGCGTCGCCGGGGTCGCGGTCATGGCATTGATGAAGCTTCGTAATCCAGGGGCGGGTGCCGACGCGGTGATGGGCGGAATCAAGACGCGCCGCAGTGGGGAATATCAGCGCCCCCTTCAGCAGGAACGGCGATACGATTCGACCACTATCGATTTTTCCAGCGCAGCACCGAAAACGGCTGTCGATGCGCAACTTGAAAACCTCGACCCGGGCCATGCCGGATGGGAAAGCGAGTCGCTCAGCGACGCTGCCGGACGCGCGCTGGATCAGATTTTATCCAATGACGCTGCCAACCGGCCGGTCGCCAAGGATTTCCGGGCGACGCCGCTTGAGCCGGCAATGGCGGAAGTCTCTTTCGAAAACGGCATCCGGGTGCGGCGATCGAGTGGCGACCCGCCACCTGATGGCGCTCATACCCTGGACGAGCCCGCCTTTATGGCATCCCTCCCAAAAGAGAAGGGCTCCCGAAAAACTGTCCGCATCACTCAAGGGACGGACCGCTTCACCACCCGGGTGGTCGCCTCGACCCACCACGAATCAACCGCCGGGCAATGGCAGCAGACAACGAGCGTGTGGGACTGCGAATGGGAATATCCCGGGAAAGAAGATTCCGATCTGCCGCGGCTGCGACGACTGACCGTGAACGCCCACGAACAGATCACGCGGACCGCCAAAGCGCCCTGGATCGAAGACACAGCCGCCGCGGTGCTCCCGGAAAAAACCGGCCCGCATGACTTGCCCATCACGCACTGGGCACAGCACCTGACTAAGATTGATGACATGCATTTCACCGGCCACCACGGGATCGCAGTCGGCGATGCGGACGGCGACGGTCTCGACGATCTCTATGTGTGCGACGGAGGCGGACTGCCTAACCGGCTCTATTTGCAGAATCCCGACGGCACCGTCCGCGACGTATCGGCGGAGGCCGCAGTCGATTGGCTGGAAGCTTCGAGGTCGGCACTGTTTGTTGATTTGGATAATGATGGCGACCAGGATCTTGTCGTCGCCACGGTCGCGCTCATCCTCGTGATGGAAAACGATGGTCATGCGCGGTTCTCGCTCCACGGCGGCATCCCGGGCATGTCCGACCCCCACTCGCTGTCGGCCGCCGACTACGAAGGTGATGGCGACCTCGATCTCTTCGTCTGCAACTACGGTGCCGGCACCACTGGCGGCGGCGAGCGCGGGTTCGAGGCCCAGGCACCGATTCCATTCAACGACGCCAGGAACGGCGGGCGCAACGCGCTGCTGAAGAACAACGGAGGGCTGAGCTTCTCCGATGTCACCGCCGAAGCCGGCCTCACCGCCGGCGGCGACCGCTGGAGTTTTGCAGCGGCGTGGGAGGATTATGACAACGACGGTGACCAGGACGTTTACATCGCCAACGATTTTGGTCGCAACAACCTGTTCCGCAACGATGGGGGAAAGTTCACCGACGTGGCGGCCGCTGCCGGAGTGGAGGACATATCCTCCGGCATGTCCGTGGATTGGGGAGATGCCAACCGCGACGGCAGGATGGACCTCTACGTCGGCAACATGTTCTCGTCTGCCGGCGGGCGCGTTGCCTATCAACGCCAGTTTGGAAAGAACAACCCGGGGGCCGCGACCGATTTCCAGCGCATGGCGCGAGGCAACACGCTGTTCATCGCGGACGGCGACGGCACATTTCGCGACATGAGCGAATCCTCCGGTGTCAACGTCGGGCTCTGGGCTTGGAGTTCGCTTTTCGCGGATCTCAATAATGACGGGTGGCAGGACCTCGTGGTGGCCAACGGCTACATGACGAACCAGCGCCCGGGCGGCCCTGACTTGTGAAGCTTCTTCTGGCGGCAGGTCGTGTCGCCTTCACCGAAAGATCTGGCAGACAAATCCGCAGTCAAAAACTACGCGACGGCGTGGAAGGCGATCATGAAATCTGCGCGGGCCGGCAGTTCGTGGAGCGGATCCGAGGCGAACCGCACTTTTCTTAATACCGGGAGCGGGCGATTCGCTGACGTTTCCTACATTTCCGGGCTCGGGTTCAAAGACGACGGCCGCGCCCTGGCGGTTACGGATTGGGATGGCGATGGCGACCTTGATCTGTGGTCGCAGAATCGCACCGCACCGCGCCTGCGGCTGATGCGCAACAACTCTACTGCCGGGAATCGCTTCGTATCGTTCCACCTGACTGGCGGGCGAAAGTCGAACCGCGACGCCATCGGCGCGCGGCTCAAACTGGTGCTCTCCGACGGCGGGGTGCTGGTCCAGACGCTGCGTGCCGGCCACGGCTTCCTCTCGCAGTCTTCCAAGTGGCTCCACTTCGGGCTTGGAGCTAAGGCGGCACCGGCATCGCTCCAGATCAAATGGCCGGATGGCAGCGAAGATTCATTCACAGACATCGCAACCAATACGCGCTACCGCATCAATCAGAGCGGCAAACTAACGCCGGTCGCAGAGCGCAAGATTTTACCGCTCGCGATTACGCATACCCCACCCGCCGGGCACCCGGAACCACCACTGCAGGGTATCCTTCCCGGAAGAATTCCCCTGCCGGATTTCCGATTCACACCCGCGGGAAGCGATAGTCCGGTTGCGCTAAGCGCGGGGGACAAGCCCCTGCTCCTCGTTCTCTTCTCCGGTTCCTGCAATAGTTGCGCCAGTGAGCTTGGTGAGATCACCAGCGGGGGAAAGCACATCCGGGACAGCGGTCTCGAAGTGCTCGCGTTGTCCATTGATGGCCTGGCCACAGGCACCAGTCCGCAGGAAGCCGATCAGTTGCTCAAGAAAATGGGATTCTCCTTTCCCAGTGGTGCGATTACGTCCTCGAGTGCAGACCATTTGAGGCTACTGCTGGATTCACTCTACGATTTCCCAGCCCCGTTCTCAGTGCCACTCTGCTTGTTGCTTGATGAAGAGCGGCACCTCTTCGCGGTCTATCGCGGAGGAGTTTCCCTGCAACTGGTCCTGCATGACGCGGGGTTTTCGAAGGCGGATCCCGACCAGCTTCGCGATCTCGCGGTGCCATTCCCCGGGCGCTGGTTCACCAATTCAATCACTCCATCCGCGCTGGCCGAATTCATAGCCAACCCGTTCCTCGAAGCATTCCCGCTCCAGGCGCTGCAATATCTCAAATTTGCATTGGCCGCTGCGTCCGGCACAGATGAGAAGCTACGCCTGCGGCAGCAGATTAGTCGCGGCTACTACGCCCTCGCCCGGCAGGAGGAGGCAGCCGGCCACCGCAGCATGGCGGAAACATTCTTTAACGAGACGATCGCGGTCGATCCGAACAACTTCGAAGCACGCATTGACTACGGTGCGCTTCTTGGAAGCCTGGGAAAACTCAGCGAGGCGGAAGCGCAGTTCCGCAAGGCATTGGACCTCAGTCCGGACAACGAGACCGCAAGGAAGAACCTCGGACTGCTGCTCCGGCAACAGCACTGATTTCCACCAGCCACGCACTCCCGCATAACAAAAAAAACGCAGATCCGGTCAGTGAACCAAATCTGCGTTTTTGAAATCGAAATGCCTCGCGTGGTTTTCGCCCGGAGTTTTACAATAATACTAACGACGGCGGCGAGTTCCAAAAAGGAGCGTTCCGGCGAGCCCAAATGCGGAGAAGAGCGCAGAAGTTGGCTCGGGGACAGGCACCACGTTCACTGAGAATGCGTAGGATCTCCCCAGGTTAGCATGTCCAAAACCATCCACCGTTCCGCCGAGGACAGCGGGGCTCATATTGCCATCAACGTTGTTGTCGTGATCCACTGTCGCTCCGCTGGCGAGGTTCGTTAAAATGGGGTTCTGGCTGCCAATCTGCTTCGGATTGGTAATGCCGGCGTAAACGTTGGTCGAAGCTCCGAGGGTGAAGGTGGAGGAAGAACCTCCAAAAGCCACCGTTGTGTCCAGCCCAAAACCGCCAGTGATGGTTTGGAGATCACCAACAGCAATGATCTGATAGGAATCAGATCCGGTCAATATCGCAAGATACGGCGTGACGCTGCCGGTCTGGCCGGCATTATACTGCCAACTGGTGGCGGTGTAAGTTCCGGCAGGAAGCGTCACGAAGAAGGTCTCATCAAGATTCTGGCGGGACTGGTCATTACTGCCATCTGAGGACGTATCGAAAGCATTATTTGCACCCGGGAGAGTAAGAATTCCGACGCCGGCACCGATGGTGGCTGCGTCGGCGGAGATGGCAAGCCCGACGGCGGTGACAGCGGCGATGAATGGTGATTTAATGTTCATTTTTGACAAAGGTCAGAGTGATTAATTGCCGCTGTTTAGCTCAAATGGCAGCAATCTGCAAAACCTTTCCGTGAGAAAATGTTCCGCCCCTCCGGACTACACGGCGGGCCCAGCCGTATTGCTGGCGCCACCGTCCCAGCCGCCGCATGAGCGGGACGGTTACGCAAGGCTAATCTTAAAGGCAAATGCGAAGGCAAGTTCCGATTCAGACCCCGCCTTCGCCGGGTGCAGCGCGTGCCGGACCAGAACGTGAAGCCGGCGGATGGTCAGTCCTTTGCCGGGTAGTCGCTGGCAACGGCTTTGGAAGGGGTGGCAGACACTCCTGGACCAGGGGACGGGGAGGAAAGCAGGCGATCCCGTGAAACGCGCAGCCTTGCTGCGGTGACGGGTGACTTGCTCAGGCTACCCCTGACCGTACCGCCTGACGGGAAAACAGTCGCCTGCGTTGTTGACAAAAATGGGGATGCGACGGCCCTCGTCCCGGGCAAGAAGGGCATTGCGGCACTGACGTTCTGCGAGGTGCCAATCGCGCCGTCAGTCCGCCAGGCCCGCTCCCATCCTATCCAAGTTATGTCCAGATTCCCCGCCAACTTTTTGACTGCCGTGCTCTTCAGCCTCCTTGCGCCCGCCTGGACGCGGGCGGAAGTGACCCTGCAAGCTGGCGACACGATCCTGTTCTACGGCAACTCGATGATGGAGCGGCTCGGCGAGCAGGGAGAGCTGGAGGCGCTGGTGCAACTGGCTCAGCCGGACAAGAAGCTGCACTTTCGCAGTTTCGCGTGGACGGGTGACGAGGCGGGCTACCGGCTGCGGCCCGAGGGCTACGGGGAACACATGAAGTCGCTGCTCAAGCAATGGCCAGCAAGGGTCGTGCTTGTGGGCTTCGGGATGAACGAGGCGTTTGCGGGAGCGGCGGGGCTGGCGGATTTCCGCGCGCACCTCGGCGGGTATCTCGACCAACTGGGCCGCTTCCATCCCGGCGCGAAGTTCGTGTTGCTCGCTCCCACCGCCGTGGAGCCCGGCGGACAGGGGCCGGATGCCGCGGCCCGCAATCGTGACGTGGCATCATATGCGCAGGTCATTGGCGAAACGGCGAAGGCCCGCGACGCCTTGTTCGTGGATCTGTTCGCCGCGAGTCAGCAGGCTTATACGAACAGCAAAGTGCCCCTGACGACCAATGGCCTGCATCTCAATGACGCGGGCAATCACGCGATGGCACGTTTCATCATGCAGGCGCTTCAGGGTGACGCCGCTTTGGCGAAAGTGGACCCGGCCCGGGTGCCGGAGGTTGCGAAGGCCGTCGCGCGGAAAAACTATTATGTCGCCGAGGTCGTCCGCCCGAAGAACGCGGACCTTTACTACGGCGTGCGCAAGCGTCAGGACGAGAACGAGGCCGAAATCCCGCGCTACCATCAGATGATCGCGGCCACCGAAGCGGTCGTGCATGAACTTGCCGCCAGCCCCGCCGGAAAATTCGCCGATATTCCCGCGCCGTGGCTGCCACCGCTCCCGCCCATCAAAGGCAGCGACGACGGTCCGAATACGGGAATCATCAAGCCGCCCGCGGAGGCTCAGGCGGAGTTCAAGGTGGCCGATGGTTACACGGTGAATCTCTTCGCCTCCGAGGTCGAGTTTCCGGACTTGAAAAATCCGGTGCAGATCGCTTTCGACGCGCGCGGCCGGCTCTGGGTCGTGACCATGCCGTCCTTTCCGCACACGGTGCCGGGGCTGCCTCCGCAGGATAAAATCATCGTACTGGAAGACACGGACCACGATGGCAGGGCTGACACCTGCACCACTTTCGCGGAGGGCCTCGATGCCCTGGATGGCGTCGCCTTCACCGAGTGGGGCGTCCTCGTTTCGGAGCAGCCGAAACTGTATCTGATGACCGACACCAACGGTGATGGCAAGGCGGACACGCATCGCGAGCTTTTCCGTGGCATTGATGTGACCGACTCGCATCACGGCGGGATGATTGCGGCCGATCCGATCGGTCACGTGCTCTTCTGCGACGGCGTGTTCCATCGTTCGCAACTCGAGACCCCTTTCGGTGTGGTGCGGGGCATTGACGCCACCACCTACCGGCTGAACCCGCGCACCGGCCGCGCGGAGACCGAGTGGCAAAGTAACACGCCCAACCCGTGGAAGATCACCTGTGACCGCACCGGCAATTTCTTCCAAATGTATGGCGATGGCATCCCGCTCGACACGCTGGCGCTCACATGGACTCCGCTCGGAGTCTATCACCCCTTCGGCTACGGCAACACCGGCAGCAACGGCAAGGGCTCTGCGGTCTCCAGCATTTCCAGTCCGAATTTTCCGGACGACTACCAGGATGGCATGGCTACCGCTTCGCTGCTGGGTAACTACACCGTCTGCCTCTGGAAATACGATTATGAGAAAGGCATGGTCCGCGGCTCGAACCGGCTCGATCTCGTTAACTCGCCCAATGCCGCATTCCGCCCTGCCGATGTCGAGTTTGGCTTCGACGGTGCGCTCTACATTTCAGACTTCTGCAGCCCGATCATCGGCCATGCGCAACATGCGATGCGCGATCCGCACTGGGACCACGATCACGGCCGTATCTGGCGCGTGGTTTATAACGCGAAACCGGTGGTGAAAGACTTCCCGCGCATCGAAGACGCGGCCGTTCCTGGTCTGTTCGAGCTGCTCCAGCATCCGCAGAACATCGTTCGTCATCATGCGCGCATTGAGTTGCGGAAAAATGGGGCGTCCATCATGACGGTTTTGGACGCGTGGGTTGCGGCGCTGGACCGGGAGAAGCCTGACTTCGCGCAGTCTGCGCTGGAAGCGCTGTTCGTCGCTGAGGGGCTCGGTCAGACGCGCCCTGCACTCCTCGCAGAGCTAATGAAATCCTGGTCCGGGCTGCACCGTGCCGCCGCGGTGCGGATGGTCCGCTTCCAGGCAGAAAGGCTTCCTGATGTCACCGGTCTCCTCCGTCAGATGGCGGTCGATCCGCACCCGCGCGTGCAGATGGAGGTGGTGGATGCCGTCGCGCACCTTCGCCCGCTCATGCCTGCTGTGGAAATGGCGCTGCAGGCGCTCACGCCCGGGAACGACGACGTCAAACACATGCTGGGCGACCTCAGACACGGCACGAAGCCGGCGACCGGACGCAGTGTGCCGGTGCTGGAGGTATCGCCCGAGACCCGGCTCACTCAATGGCTCGATTCGGGTAAAGGAATACGGCGCACTTTCGTTATGGCTGACGCCGCGCAGCCCGCTGTCCTCTCGGTTCGTCACGGTTATCTCGATGTGCGCGTGAATGGGGTGCAGCTCCTCTCTTCCGATTCCATGTGGATCAACGACCAGCAGGTGCAACTCGAACTCCGCGGGGGCCTCAATGTTATTGAGTGTGCCTTTCGCAACACAAAGGATCCGCCACCCGTCTATCTCTACGACCCGCTGGGCCAGCGCCTCACCACGGCCCGCCCCGCCGCCGACGCTGCCAGCCTCACCGCGCTGGCCGCTGACTACGACAACGCGAAGGCGGCCATGGGAGACGCACTCGTTATCCAGGCGGTGCCGAATCAGTTGCAATTCGCGCCGAAGGAAGTCCGTGTAAAAGCGGGGGAAAAAGTCCGCCTCCTTTTCGAAAACCCTGACCTCATGCTGCACAATCTGCTTATTGTCGCGCCCGGCGCCGCTGAGGAAACCGGAGCCCTCGCCGATGCCCTGGCCGCTCAGCCTGACGGCCTTGCCCTCGGCTACCGCCCGAAATCCGGCAAAGTCCTTCACGCCACGCCGCTCGTGCAGCCAGGTCAAACAGCGGAACTCCTGTTCACTGCCCCGGCGGCACCCGGGAGCTATCCTTACATCTGCACCTTTCCCGGCCACTGGCGCGTGATGCGCGGTGTGCTCGTGGTGGAATAACCGGACCGATCGGCCGTTCAGCTAACCAATAACATGGAAATGGAACTCACCGGCTGCCTGGAATTTGAGCATGATGTCAAAGAAGCAAACTCTGGTTTGGTGGAGGAACTGAACTCAAGGGATTTGCCATCGCGGGCACCGGCAGGAAATGGTTTTGGGCTGAAGCGGTGATTGGGGGGAACACGGTGCCGGCGTCTTGTGCCGCAGGACCTGGCGGGTGCACCCGTATGTCTGCACTTTTCCCGGTCATGCACATGCCATGGTGATGAATGCCGTCGTGCGCGTCGCGCGGGAGGGCCCGAAACTCCGGGACGCCAGGTTTCATCTCTTCCCTGGAAAATGAGACAAGCTGCCCGATCCCGCCACCCTGAAGCCCCTGCGCGAAGGCCAGCCGGATGAGAACCTGGTGCAGTTGTCGACGTTGATTATCGCTGCCTGTATGGTGCAATCATTGGGCCCGTTTTTCCGGCAATGAAGACGCCGATGACCTTACCATCCTGCATCGAAATCACCGGTGCGCCGTGCCATGGGGAAAGGTCGCCCGAATCTGTGGTGACCGACCACAGCGTATCGGTCGCTTTAAGTTGATCCCGTCCGATGCTCTGAATGACCGAAGAGGTCTCATCGTCCGATTTGACGCTGCGGCAGAGACAGCATTCCTCGGGCTGCAGCGGTTCGCGAAGGATTGACATGTCAGCCCCGGGGATCGTGTCACCGGCCTCCGCACATGGCAGCCATGCGAATCCCCCGTCACTGCCGTCGCCCCGCCGGGTCGACAAAACGGTCACTGTCGATTCTGTGAGCGATGATCGGATCTCATATTCCGCGGCCGATGGCTTCTGTTCGGCCGAGTCGGAGTCGGAAGCTGGGGCAGGGAAGATATTGGATGCTGTCAAAATCTTCGGAATGCCGCCTTTGGTGGTCAGCAGCAGTCCATTGGCCATGAACTTCCTATTCCGGGAAATTCCGAGCAGGCTGGTCTTCCTGGTCACCCGAACCGTCACTGTCGGCGGCAACTCAAAGTCGATCAGTGGCAGTGACGAGGCGGCTGTCAGCCACGCCGGGTCAAGTTTCCCGTGCAGCTTAAAAATCTGCCCCGGGGTCACCGGGGCCTTATCCTTGCCGACTGTCGGGGTCGCAAATGAAACGCCCCCGCGAACGACAGTGCTGAGCGAATCGGCGTTCAGCCGAACTCCGCTCAAACCAATGTCAACTCCGAGCCCGCTGGTGACCCAGAACTGCGACGTGGGGCGCAACAGACGACGGTAATCGGCACTGATCTGAGCGTGAAGATCCACAAATCGTGCATCCGGAGAAAGATTGAGCGACAGGATCCGGCCCACTTCCATTCCACGCCAACTGACCGGAGCACCGGCAGAGACTCCGTGCCTGGCGTCGCTGCGCAAAACGATATCAATGCCTTCCCCGCTGTTTTCATCGGGAGGTGCCGCGCTCAATCCATCGAAGCTGCTTTGCCCTGCACTGGAAGGATCACCGGGGCTGACACCGATATACTTTGCCCCAACGGCGGTTTCAAGGCCGCTGACTCCGTCAAGACTGACCAGCGGCCGCACGATCCAAAACCGAGTGCCCTCCCGGGCGAGTCCAGCGGCTCCCGGTGTCAGTATCACGGTCGCTGTGATCTGAGACAAGTCCTCGCTTAGCGAGACCCTCTCGACGATACCAGCCTCGATGCCGCGGTGTCGAATCGCGTCACCAGCCTTGATTCCATGTCCGTCCGGAAAACGAATGACGATCGCGGGACCTCTCGACGGAAGGGACAGCCATGTGAGCCAGACCGCAATCACAACACAGGCCAGCGCGGCCCACCACATTCTTGACTTCAGGATCAGCGACGAGGCGGTCGCTTTCGCCTCCCGGATGTTTGCCATGGGAAATACGGTACCCGGATCCGCCGGCGAAGCTGCCGCCGCAGAGGAGACAGTCGCACCGGGCGCTGGAGAGGCTGGCATCGGTGACTGTGATGAAGGAAGTGGCATCCCCGGCGAAGTCATTCAGAGTCCTCCCAAATCGCATGTGGATCAAACGAAATCGATGCCACCATGCTCATCACCACACAAAGCACAAAAGCAACGACGGCAGGCCCGAAGTGAAATTCGACAAGATTTCCGAGCTTCACCAGCATGACCAGAAATGCCAGCAGCATGACATCCATCATGCTCCATTTCCCAACATGTTCCATCACTCGCAGTGTTGCCGCCTTATGCCGCCGGTGAAGAAATTCCAGGAGGCTTAGCTCGAGCAGCAGAACGATCTTTGTGAGCGGAAAGACCACTGAGAACAGCATGACGACTCCTCCAATCAGCCAGTTTCCATGCTTGAATCTGAAAGGAATTTGCTTTTCCCGGGAGGCGTCCGGATCGTGGATGACGGCGGGGGCGATGGAAGAGGAGCTTTTGAAAGCAAGAGGATGAATCGCGCAGACACACGGTTTCGACGGGCGATTTCCGGGCATGGATTGAGTTGGCAGCCTGACGGATGGTGAATTTTCAAGCAGCATGAGCGTAGAGTTTTCGCCCCACCTTGCCAGGATATTTTTCGAGACGGCGGTTGTGTCGAGCATGGTTCCGTCGCCTTCGAAAACAGGGGCGGGTTTCGCAGCGGGTTTGGCCACCTGTGTGAACGGGAACGAGTTGATGCGCTGTCGTTTGCCGGGCACCCCGCCGGCTTGCCCGGGCCCGGCCAGGCGGCGGCAACACGTTTTCTATCCATAGGTCTGTTACAGTTGTTTCACGCAAATCCGCTCCCCATTCCATACTCTTTGCATAAGAACGGGGGACACGTGCTGCGCCCGTACACAATCGCTCGAAACTATGAATGCCCTGACATCCCAGCTTTATCCATCGCTCCTGCGGCACGCCGCACTGCTCCTCACCGGCCACACCGCGACGGCAGCGCTTCAGCCGGCGGATCTGCTGCACATGGCCATCGAGCGCCTCTGGACGCGACCGCCGATGGAGATCAGGGAGCACCCCGGGGAGTTTACCGGTCTCATGCGCACGGTTATGCAGCGTATGCTGCTGAATGAACTTCGCAAAGCCGGAGCCGCCCGCCGCCCCGACCTGAGTCGAGCCGCACTGCTTGAGGAGGCGGTCGAAATACCTGCGGGAAACAACGCCACGCTAGCAGCCGGCGTTCTCGAGGCCCTCTCGATTCTCGAATCACAGAATTCCGGAGCCGCAGTGCTCCTCCGCAAGTACTACCTCGAAGGACTTACCGGCGTGGAAATCGCCGCCCGCCTCGGCACATCGTCCGCGGTGATCAGCCGCCGGCTGTCCTCCGCTCTCACCGCGCTTCGGGAAATTTACGGAGCGGCAGAGTAATCGCTGACGATTTCGTCACAAAGCCGCACGGGACGATCGCGGACAATCCGGCATAGTGGGCGCGAGAATTACCCCTCCATGCAAGTCAACGACGACAAACCCTACGACGAAATCAACATCACGCCGATGCTGGATCTGGCGTACGTGCTGCTGGTCATCTTCATTCTGATGACCACGGCCACGGTGACGGGATTGAAGGCGAGTTTGCCGCGGGCGAGCAAAAATGCACCCGCCAACAAGGAATCGAAGATGAAAGCCATCGTCGTGAGCAATCAGGGCACCTATGCCATGGACGGCACCGCGTTGACGCTCCCGCAACTGGAGGCGAAACTCAAGGCCCACAAGGAGGCCAATCCTGACTTCCCCGTCGTCATTCGCGGGGACTCCGCGACGCCCTATCAAAGCATCGTGGACGCCCTCGAACTCGTCAGCCGGCTCGGCATCCAGCAGGTGGGTCTGCCGACGAAGGCACGGTAGCCGGCGCAGCGGATTTGCCGCGACGGGCGGAATTCGGTTTGATTTATTATTTCGGAGGCCATGCTGAGTGGCCCTTGTGGCTCCCATGCCCCGCCGCCCCCTCAAGACCCTTGCCGAACTCTCCGATCACCGGCGGGAGCGGAACCGGCGTCTCTCACGCCGGGAGAAGGCGAAGAAGCTCGCGGCCCGCACCGAACTTATCGAGCACATGCCGCGGCTCATTCCCGTCACGCGGCTCTATGCATGGATCGGCTGGTGCCTGCTCCTGCCGGCCTGCCTTGTCACGGCCCGCACGCTGTTTTCCAGTCTCAGCGACACCATGAGCAGCTCGTTCTGGAGGACGCCGGCGTTCTGGTTCTTTGGCATGGGCTTCCTCATGTGGCTCATCTGGTTTCTCTGGCTGCCGCGCCCGGTCCGGCTCTACGTCTGGGGACACGAAATGACGCACGCCCTCTGCGTGATGATGTGCGGGGGAAAAGTCAGGGAGTTCCGCGTCTCGGAATCCGGCGGCCACGTGCTCACCGACCGCAATAACGTTTTCATCGCGCTCTCGCCGTATTTTCTTCCGCTCTACGCCGTCACCGGTGCCCTGGCCTTCTTAATCGCAGGACTGTTCGTGGACCTGACGCTCCTCATTCCCCTGCCGTGGGGCGGAGGTGTCCGGCCACTCTACGGGCTCTTCTGGTTTATCGGTCTGACATGGGGCTTCCATCTCACCTTCACCGTCTGGATGATCGCGCGCGACCAGCCGGATCTGAAGATCAACGGCACGTTCTTCTCGATGATGGTCATCGTCCTGGTGAACCTGCTCATCATCTCAGTGCTCCTCATCCTCGCCTCGCCGCAACTCAGCCTGCGCGGCTATGCCAGCCAGTGGCTCGACGGTGCGTGGAACTTCTTTTACTCGCTCTGGATGGCCGTGAAGACGCTCGGCGGAACGCTGCGGTGATGGCGCCGGCAGCCCGGGATAGAGCGATTGCCAAAAATAATTGCGAATCCCTGACGGTTTTGGATGCGGAACGGCGCACTGGAGAATGTGGGGGCAATCAACCGTGCCGCCGCAACAAATTAAAACAGACTAACAGCCAACCGGACTAACACTATGAAAATCATCACCACCGGCATCCGCCGCATCGCCCTCCTTTGCCTCGCCGTCGCCGGGATCGGCCAGTCCGCGCAGGCTCAATCCGTGACTGCGAAAATTGAAGCTCAAGTCACGGGCTATACCGGCTAAGTCCTGATCGACACGAGCCTTGCGACTGGAAAAGCGGTGATCTGGAACGCCGCGCCCGGACGGTACGTTTCGGGTGCCGTGAAGCGGGGCGAACCGCTCCGGCTGAGCGGAACGGCCAGCGCCACCACTCTCGGTTCCGTTACATCCACCGGCACCAGCCCGGCGCTTAACCTCTCCGTATCCGGCACCTCCTAAACCAGTACCAAGACCAGTCGGAGGCAAAACCCGCACCACGTTAGGCCATTCCCGTTTTCAGGATAACCTCCGGGCCTGCCCTCATCCGGAGTTCCCCTGGCGCTTTCTCGCAAGAATAAGCGCCGACTCCCCGGCTTCGAATTTGTAGCCAACGCCGAAGTCAATATTCTGCACGCTGGCACCGCCGGCGAAGATTTCGGCGAGGCGCGGCTGGTAGTAGGTTTTGAAGATATCGAGCACACCGGTATAGCGGC
>JANNVM010001187.1:0-8635 GCA_031414455.1 Verrucomicrobiota bacterium | reverse complement strand
ATTCCCGCCGTCGAACTGGGCAATCGCGCGACGCCGCCGTTCCAGATGCTGCGTTCCCCGCGGGCCGGCGGCACCGAGCGCGAACCGGCCACAGTGCTCGTCTTCAACGACGCGGTGAGCGCCGAACAGGCCGGGCCGTTTCTGTTTTTCTCGGACGGCGGCACGGGCCGCATCCCGGCAAAAACCGGACCGCTCTATTACAAAGACGTGGACGCCAGTCTGCGCTGGTCGCTGGGCCAGCAGGACGGCTTTCGCAACGCCGCCTCATGGACGGAGAGCTGGAAAATCCAGGCTGGCGCCACAGCCGCCGGGCCCGGGCCGGACGACATCGTGCCGCACGCGCTGGTCGTTCGTCCGCACCTGCCGCTCACACCCGCCGCGCACTGGCGCATTGACGTCATGGCTGCTCTGCCGAATGCCGCGGGCACGGCGAAACTGACGAAAGCAGCGGAGGCCGGCTGGTTTCACGTCGAGCCGCTGAAGATTTCCGGCAGCAGCCACACCCCTGCCGCTGACGAGCGCGCCGTTTTGCACGTCAATGTCAGCCGAACTCTGCCAACGGAAGGCGTGGACTGGAAACAATGGGTGAGCCTCGACCCCGCGGTGAATGACCTGAAAATCACCGCCACGGGCAACACCCTGATGCTGGAGAGCCCTGACATCATTTACCGCCGCGCATGGACGGTGACGCTGAAAACCGGCACGCCCACCGCCGACGGCATCACCGCTTCCAGTGATCTCCGCACGACGGTCACCCCGCAGCCGGACAGCCCGGATCTCGCGCTGCCGTCGTGGGACACGGCCCAACTCGCCGCCGGCACACGCACCTACCGCATTCACTCGAAGAATCTGAAGTCCGCGCGCGTTCGTGTGAAACTGCTCTCATCTGAGGATGCTCTCCGCACGCTGCGCGCCTACGCCAGCGTGAAAGGCGACAACGATGACCGCCGCGGAAAACCCAAAGCCGAAGAACTGGCCGTCGCCGGCTCGCTGCCGTGGAGCATCGTGCCCGGTAAAACAATCCTCGACCGCACATGGACCTTCGAAGGCCGGCTGGATGTCTCCTGTCCCATCATCCTCAACTGGACAGAACTCCTTGGCGGGCAAAAATCGCCGGGCGTGCTTTTTGTCAGCACGGAAGGCGAACCGCTCGCCAGTGCCGTGGATTCCAAAGACGACGGCAAACGGCGACTCGCGCAGGCGCTCGTGCAACTCACCGACATCGGTCTCGCGTGGAAACTAAACACCACCGAGGCGCTGCTTTACGCGTTCTCGCTGGAAAGCGGCGCGCCGCTCGCCGGCACGAAGTTCACCCTGCACGACAAGGACGGCGCGGACATCGCAACGTTCACTGCCGATGCGCAGGGCATTTGCCGCGTGCCGCGCAATGCCGGCGCGACACTCCTCACCGCCAGCCGCCCCGACGATCAGTTCACCGTCGCCTTCGACCGCACGCTCCCGCGCGAGACACTGTGGCGCTTCCCTGTCGAGGTGGACTGGAACCCAGCCAAAGACTTCCGCCGCACCGTAATGATGTTCACCGACCGCGGTCTCTACCGTCCCGGTGAGACGGTTCACATGAAGGGCCTCGTGCGAAAGCGCCTCGACACGGATCTGCAGCTTCCCGACGAACGCGAGGTGCAGTTCACCGTACTCGACAGCGATGAGAAACCGGTCGTCGAAAAGAAGGTCGCCCTGACGGAGAACGGGACCTTCTCAGAAACAATTACCCTGCCGGCGATGAAGGTTGGTCGTTTCACCATGCGCGTGGAGTTTCCACAGCCGGAGAAGAAGAAGGTGGAACCGCGTAACGGCGATTCAAACTACCGGGAGGGGGAATTCGATGGCGAGTATCTCTACGACGGGGAAATCGAGGGTGACTTCGTCTTCAACGAGTCGTTCCGCGTGGAGGAGTTCCGTCGGAATACGTTCGAGATCGAGATGACAGCACCGAAAGTCGAACCCGGCTCCAGCGCCGCGGAGGTGGCGGTGGCGGCGAACTATCTGATGGGCCAGCACCTCAGCGATGCCCGGGTGCGCTACTATGTAAATGCCCAGGCCGCAGGATTCTATCCTGACGACTACCGCGAGTTTCTCTTCGGTGATCACCAGGGTTACGATGCGGGTTACTGGGAGTATTACTACGGCTGGCGCGACCGGCATTGGGACGAGGATGGCGTACAGCGCGGTGCCGACTCCCAAAGCGGTGAACTCAACCTCGGCACCGACGGCAAACTGCTCGTACCCGTCGTCATTCCGAAGCCGGAGTTTCCAGCGCCGCACAAGGTCAGTGTGAGCGTGGAAGTCACTGACGTGAATCAGCAAACGCTGTCGGCCAGCGCGTCATTTACCGTGCAGCCCGCCGCCGTTCACATGGGCGTGGGCCGCGTGGATGACCTCATCCAAACCGGACGGGAAACGGCCCTGCAGTTCATTGCCCTGACTGCCGATGGAAAACCCGTGACGCGCGCCCTGCCGGTGCATGTGAAAATCGAGCAGGAAACCTATGAAACCGTGCAGATTCAAACGGCGAGCGGCTTCACTCAAACGCGATCGGAGTCTCACCGGACCACGGTGAAAGAGGAGGACATCACCCTGCCCGCCGGTGCCGGCGACAAGGCCGCGGCGTTCCCGTATGCCTTCAAGCCGGATAAGTCAGGCAGCTACTTTGTCGAACTGCGCGCCCGTGATGAAGCCGGACGCGAGACCGCCACCCGGATGCGCTTTTATTGCTATGGTGCGGGCGATTACGCATGGGAATACGAACAGGGAGCGCGCATCCGTCTCGTGCCGGAGAAGAAATCATGGAAGCCCGGCGAGACCGCGCGCATCCTCGTGATGACGCCCATAGACGGCACCGCGCTGGTCACGCTGGAGCGGGCGAATGTCGTGCGCGCCTTCACCGTGAAACTCTCCACCACGCAACCCGTACTGGAGATTCCCCTCACCGACGCCGACGCGCCAAATGTCTATATCTCCGTGGCCGTGATCAAAGGCCTCGCCGATAACAAGCGCGCGGTGAAAGAGCCGGTTCTCAAGCTCGGATACTGCCAGCTCGTGGTAGAGAACACGGCGGACGATCTCACGGTCGCCGTCACCGTGCCGCGGCCATCCTATCGTCCCGGTGCCAATGCTGAAATCCTCGGCAGCGTACTCACGCAGAAAGGCGAACCCGCCGCCGGCGCCGAAGTCACGCTGTGGGCCGTGGACGAAGGGGTGCTCAGTGTGATGGGTTATGAAAACCCGAACCCCCAGAGTGTCTTCATGCCGCTGCTTCCGCTCAGCGTGCGCTGCGGCACCAGTCTTGACCTGTACCTTCCCGAAGACGCCAGCCAGCGGTGGTATGTGAACAAAGGTTTCCTCATCGGCGGCGGAGGCGACGACGAATCCTCCAGCGCCGGCCGGCTGCGGAAGGATTTCAATCCGCTGGCCTTCTGGCAGGCGGACGTGAAGACCGACGCCCAGGGCCGCTACACCGTTTCGTTTCCGGTGCCGGACACCCTGACGCGTTATCGGGTGCTCGCGCTCGCCATTAAGGGCGCGCGCGGGTTCGGTCTCGGTACCGGTGCGCTCACCGTAAACAAGCCGCTCATGCTGGAGCCGGTGGTGCCGCGTTTTGCCAGCGTCGGTGATGCACTCGTTCCCAAAGCCGTTGTCCACAACACCAGCACATGGAGCGGCACATTCGCCGTGACTCTGGAGCGCGGCCTCGAGTCGCAGTTTACCGGCGGAGACAAGGACCGCAGCAGCGTCGTGCAGCAGATTGAACTCGCCGCCGGCGAAACGAAGAGCCTGACATGGAATGTGGAGTTCACGCACTACGGCGACGCCGCATGGCGCTGGCGGGCCGAGCCGCTGAAACTGCCCGCCGACTGCAAACCGGAGGATCGCGCGGAGATGGTGGACTTCGTGGAGAGCCGCTTCCCCGTCAAGTATCCCGGCCCGCTGCTCAGCGAGCGCCGTTCCGTTATTCTAACAAGTGAGAAGAACAGCGCGGATCTGCTCGCCGGTTTCAGCCATGGTCTGCTGGCGCGGCCGGCGCGCATCGAGGTGGAACTGTCGAAATCGCGATTCATCGAGTGCGCGGAGGCGTTGGATTACCTGCTCGTCTATCCCTATGGGTGAGTGGAGCAAACCACCAGCAGCACCATGCCCTGGCTCGCCGTGCGCGGGCTCAAGTACTGATTCCGAAATTGAGCAAGTCCGAGTCCGACATCGCCCGTCACATTCAGGCCGGCGCGGACCGGCTCCTCTCCATGCAAACTGACGGCGGCGGCCTCGCCTACTGGTGCGGCGGCAACGATCCCAACCTCTGGGCCTCCACCTACGGCGGCCTCGCGCTCGTCATGTGCCGGGCGAACGGGGCCGCTGTGCCGGACACCTCGATGAAGAAACTCGGAGACTACCTCGACGGCCAAATGCGCGGACTCATGGCGAAAAGCGATGCCCGTTCGCTCCAGGAGGCCGCCGCGGCTTCCGCCACGCTGGCGTGGCTCGGCCGCAGCGACGCCGGCCGGCTCAGCCGGCTCTACGATCAGCGCGCAGCGATTTCCATCACGTCGAGGAGTTATCTCGCGCTCGCACTGATGAAAGCCGGCGGACCGCTGGCCGCGCAGCAGGCACAGGCCGTGCTGGAGGTCGTGCCGCCCGCCAACGAAGCCGAGCCATGGGAGTGGTTCCACCACGACTACCGCACGCCACTCCGGCTCTACGCATGGATTCATACACGTGCGGATCACCACGAGGTCGAAGCACTCCTCCAAAAGCTCTGCGACAGCCGCAATCCACAGGGCCACTGGTCCACGACATTCAGCAACGCATGGGCACTCAACGCTTTCGCCGCCTACGCTGAGACGGTGGAGAAATCGCCGGCCGATCCCGCCATCTCACTCACCGGGATGGTCGCGGAACAGTTCGCCCTGACAACATCAAGCCCCGCGAAATTCTTCGACTTGAAACCGATTGCCGGCACGCCCGCATCGCTTGCCGTCAGCCTTGCCGCCGCGCCCGGCTCCCGCCTCTACGCGAATGTCAAGCTCACCGGTCAGCCGGAACTGCTGCCGATGCGCGAGACGAACAGCGGCCTCGCCATCACGCGCAAGTACCAACGCCTCACAGTGGATGGCAAAACCGAGCCGCTCGGCGAGCCGCGCGTGGGTGATCTCGTGCTCGTTTCACTGCAACTCCAGGTGCCGCATAACGTTCACTACATCGCTGTGGACGATCCCCTGCCCTGCACCTTCGAGGCCGTGAACAGCGACTTCAAATCCCAGGCCGCCGCCAGCACCGCCGCCAACAGTCAGACTCGCGCCGGCTGGCGCGACTGGATCAGTGACCACGAGGAACTCCGCGACGACCGCGCCCTGTTCTTCTGCGACTACGTCTATGGCGGCAGCAGTTACGAGATCCGCTATCTCGCAAGAGTCAGCGGCGTCGGCGAAGCCACTGCCGCCCAGGCGAAGATCGAAGCGATGTACGAGCCGGAGAAATACGGCCTCAGCGCGAGCGAACGCGTGAAGACTCTCCCGCGGGCGAACGGTGCGAAGGAGGTATCAGAGAATTGAAAGCGGAACAAGGCGGCCCGCCCACTGCGGGCGGGCCGCTGACGTCCAGAGATCTCACATTAAGTCCGAACTGCCCTGACCATCGGAATTCGGAATGACCCCATGAATCCTTCAATTGAGCGCCCCTTCAGGGCCTGGAAACGACTGCGGCGGATTTTGCTGCGGGCGGGAATCGCGGGCCTCGTGTTCGCGGCACTCTGGCAATGGGCACTCCCCTGGTGCTTCTGCGTACCCGCCGCGCTACACGAACCGCTCCCGCGATCCGCTGTTCTAACGGATCGTCACGGCACCCCGCTGAAACGATTCCTGACGGATGCGCGTTATCGCAGCGAACCGGTAAAGCTTGCGGACGCGCCGCCGGACCTCATCGCCTGCCTGCTCGCGGCGGAGGACCGGCGATTCTTCACCCATGGCGGCGTGGATTATCTCGCCACCGGGCGGGCCGTGCGGGACGCGGCGGTCAGCGGACACTTTTCGTCAGGGGCCTCCACGATCACACAACAACTCGTAAAAATCTCCAGCCCGCCCGCACCGCGCGGCATCGGCACGAAACTTCGCGAAATGCTCCTCGCGCGCCGTGTGGAAATGACCTGGAGCAAGGAACGCATCCTTGAGGAATACTTGAACCGGGTGGACTTCGGCGGCCTGTGCCGAGGTGTTGGCGCAGCGGCGGAGCATTACTTCGGCAAGCCGGTGCGTGATCTGTCGCTCGCCGAATGCGCCTGGCTGGCCGGTCTCCCGCAATCACCGACACGCCACAGCCGCCGCGATCCCGAGGGCACGCGACGCCACGATTGGGTGCTGGAAAGGTGGGCGGCATTGCATCCCGCCGGGAAGGAGCGTGCTGATGCGGCGCGCGCAGAGCGGCTGGCATTTCGTTATGCCGGAGAAACCGAAACGGCAGGGCATGTCATCGCCAGTGTGACGCAGCAGGCGGCAGGCACGCTGTGTACGACCATTGACCTCCCACTCCAGGAAAAGAGTGAGGAAATTCTGGTCTCAGAACTCTCACGACTCTCCTCGCGCAATGTGCAGCAGGGTGCGGTCGTGGTGCTCGACAATGCAACGGCGGAAATCCTCGTCATGCTAGGCAGCGCCGACTGGTCAGGAGCCGCAGGCCAGATCAACGGCGCCCTCACCCCACGCAGTGCGGGCTCCACGCTGAAGCCGTTCACCTGCGGTCTCGCACTGGAGCGCGGCTGGTCGCCGGCATCGGTGCTGGAGGATGTGCCGTCGAGTTATCCAGGACCGGCCGGCGCAATGATTGAAGTGGTGAACTACGATCACCGTTACCGCGGCCCAGTGCCGCTGCGCGAGGCGCTGGCCTGTTCGCTGAATGTCCCTGCGGTGCGACTGCTGAACATGACAGGCGGCCCGCCGGTGCTGCATGATGCGCTCTGCCGCGCCGGTTTTACCACGCTGGGTGAAAACGCCGCGCGTTATGGCCTTGGACTTACGATCGGGAATGCGGAGATCACCCTGCTGGATTTGGCCGGGGCTTTCAGCGCGCTGGCCCGGGCCGGGGAAGTGCGCGCACCAGTGCTGTGCACCGGCACGCCCGGTTCGCCCCCTGCGCTCCCGCTTTTCTCCGGGGCCACCTGTTGGCTGCTCGCCGACATCCTCTCTGATCCCGCGGCACGCAGCGCGCAGTTCGGCAGCGGCGGTCCGCTGCGGCTGCCCTTCCGCTGTGCGGTGAAGACCGGCACCAGTTCCGACTTCCGCGACAACTGGTGTGTCGGTTTCACACCGGAATTCACCGTCGCCGTGTGGATAGGGAACTTCGACGGCACGCCCATGCAGGGTGTCTCCGGTGCGAGCGGTGCCGCTCCCGTCTTTCACCGCATCATGGCGGAACTCCACGAACGAAAACCTCCGACGTGGTTCGCCAGGCCTGACAACATCATCACCGCACGCATTGATTCCCGCACCGGACGCCTGCCGGCTCCGGGAGCGCCCACCCAGTGGCTGCGCGATGAATTCTTCACGAACGACTCCGGACCAGCCACGTCACAGCCTGACGCATTTACCGCCGATGGCCGTGTCCTGCTCTCCGACACCACGTGGGGCACATGGTTTCGCAGTGCGGAGAATCAGCGAGGCACCGCGTTCGCCCTGAACGAGGCCGAATCCGTGGCGCCGGTAATCCTTTCGCCGCGTGACGGCACCACCTGTCTCCTCGATCCCGAAATCCCCGGCGGCGGACGCACGCTCGTTTTAAAGGCCAGTCTGCCGCCGCAGCATTCGCGCTGGGAAAGCGATACCCTCACCGTTTCCCCGGACGGCAAAACGGCCTCGCTGGTCGAGGGAGAACACCGTCTTCGCCTCACCGACAAACGCACCGGTGCCAGCAGCGAAGTATCCATCAAAGTCGCCGGGCAGTCGTAAATTTGCTGACTGACGGGCAGCGGGCGGGCGTTTAAGAGTGCTCCACACTCCTCAATATCTCCTCCATGAAACGCCTCCTCACTCTACTGTTCCTCTCCGCTGTCACGCTTCGCGCCGAGGACGAAAAACTCACCCCTATCTTCAACGGTAAAGACCTCACCGGCTGGGTGCCGGTGAACATTGCGCCGGGGACGTTCAGTGTGAAAGACGGCATCCTCGTCACCACCGGTTCGCCGATCGGCGTGCTGCGCACGGAGAAGATGGTGGAGAATTTCGTGCTCGAACTCGAATGGCGGCACATGACCAGCGGCGGCAACAGCGGCGTCTTCGTCTGGGGCGACGGATTCCCTGCGCCCGGAACGTCCTATCCGCGCGGCATCGAAGTCCAGGTGCTGGACAACGGCTACAATGCGCAGGGCAAGAACCACTGGTTCTCCACTCACGGTGACATCTTTCCCGTGAACGGCGCAAAGCTGACGGTCGCTGGCCGCATCTCGCCGGACGGCAAACGGAGCTTTCCCATGGAGGAGCGCAGCAAGTCGTCGCCCGAGTGGAACCACTACCGCCTCGTCGCCAACAACGGCGATCTCAGCCTCAGTGTGAACGGCAAGGAAACCACCATCGCCAAAGCAGCCTCACCGCGGAAGGGTTATCTCATGCTCGAAAGTGAAGGCGCCGAATGCCAC
>JANNVM010001186.1:0-3549 GCA_031414455.1 Verrucomicrobiota bacterium | reverse complement strand
CGGACAGGTTTGCCATCCGCACCATCTGCGTGTGGCCTTCCTGAATGATCGAGAGCTCGCGCTTCTTTTGCGTATCGCCGGGCCACTTCGCCTCGACCTCTTCAAGGAAACGTTTATTGATCTCCAGAATGATCTGCAGGTGCCGCGGCAGCACTTTCTCGAAGAGGCCGACGCTCCACTTCTCCAGTGCTTCCGGGAGCAGCGTGTGGTTTGTGTAGGCAAAGGTGCGGGTGACGATGTCCCACGCCTCATCCCAGCCCATTCCGTGTTCATCGTGGAAAACCCGCTGAAGTTCCACGATGGCCACCGCGGGATGGGTGTCGTTGAGTTGGACGGCGACCTTCTCAGGAAAGTCCCGCCAATCCTCGTTGCATTTCCGGAAGCGGCGCATGATGTCCTTGATTGAGCAGGCGACAAAGAAGTATTGCTGAAGCAGCCGGAGTTCCTTTCCGCTTTCCGTCCTGTCGTTGGGATAAAGGACTTTGGAAATCGTCTCGCTGTTGTTCTTTTCGCGCACCGCCTCGTCGTAGCCGCCACGGTTGAAGGCCTCGAAATCGAAGTCTTCCGGCGCACGGGATTCCCACAGGCGGAGAAAGTTGACCGTGTTCGTGCCATAACCGGGAATGGGAATATCGTAGGGGATTCCCACCAGCTTCTTCCAGCCGTTCCAGCGGGAAACGTAGTTGCCACGGTCATCGAAAACATTCTCCACGTAGCCGTAAACCTGGATTTCAACCTGATGTGCCGGGCGGGCGATTTGCCATGGAGTGCCGTATTGCATCCAGGCGTCGGGCAGCTCAACCTGATGGCCATTGACGAATTCCTGTTTGAACAGCCCGTATTGGTAATGGATGCCGTAGCCTACTGCGGGCAGATCGAGAGTGGCCAGGGAGTCGAGGAAACAGGCCGCGAGGCGCCCGAGCCCACCATTACCGAGCCCCATGTCGTATTCCTCGTTGCGCAGATCCTCACAGTCGAGGCCGAGTTCCTCAAGGGCATGAGTCATGCTCTGCATCAAGCCCGCGCTGTAGAGGCTGTTCGAGAACAACCGTCCTATCAGAAACTCGAGTGAGAGGTAATAGACTCTTTTGACGTTCAGCCTGTTGTGCTCGGTCTGGGTGGCAATCATGCGCTCGACAATCACACTCTGGACCGCCTTGCACGTGGCCAGCCACCAGTCCCGCTTGGATGCCGTAGCGGTATCGCGGGCGAGCGAGAACTTAAGCGCGTTGCGAACCAGGGCTCTGAGGCCGGGAACTGAGGTGTCGAGGGCAGTTTGAAACTTGCTCATGTAATGAATGGTTTTGCAGGCTGACACTGCCGTGAAAAGCAAGTGTCGGGCCAGGTGCGGCAGATCATGGATACCGCAAGAGGCATCGAAGAGGTCAAGGGGCATCGAAAACGCCGGTCTTCTTGCAGAGGCGTGCTTGCAGGAGCGGTTGAGTGTATTCCGTCTCGCCGCGTTTCTTGAGGTGCCGCTGCCTGCGCCGCTCGCAGAGACGGCGCTCGCATGGCTGCGCAATCCGACGCAGGACGAGTGTCACCGGCTCGCCGCAATGGCGGCGCTGGCAGCGTGGTCACGCCAATGAGTTGGAGACCGTTGTGCTGGCGTTTCTCGTGCAGTAGAGATGTGCGAAGTCGCCGGCTATAGCAAAGTAGTCATGGGCTTCAGCCCGTTACTCGCCCCTATCGCGTTACTCACCCGTCGCGGACTGAAGCCCTCGACTACTTTGCCGCCCGCAGGGCTTTGGCGATCCAGCGGCGCTGTTCGGCGGGGAACCGGAGTCCGCGCCCGGTGTCGTCCGGCTCGGTGAGGAGTTTTGCCAGCGACTGACGGACGGAGTCCGGGGATTTCTTCACCAGTATCGCGAGACGCTGCGGATGTTGTTCCAGCATTTCCATGCACAGGAATTCCCATTCCTTGTCTGTGGAGGGAGCGGCGAGGGCGAGGGCTTTCTCCGGCCAGAATTGGACAAGACGCTTCAGGATGGATCCGAAGCCGAAACGCGATTCGGGCTCGCCGTCCTCAGGTGAAGGCGGATGCGCCGCAACTCGCGCTGCGTGACTCCGGCCGATGAGGGCCACCGCGCGTTCCGGCTCGAAACGAACGGCTACCTCTGCGAAGTGGGATACAGGACTGGCATAGTCAGGATCGTCCGCGTGGCGCTCAAGGTAGCGAAAGGTGAACTCGCGCTCCTCGAAAGCTGGAAACGTCCAGAGATGGCCGGACCAGTAAAGATACTTTGCCGGGATGGGATCGTCATCCAGCAGCACCTCATGCGCGCTGAAACCATCGAGGAAATGAACGGACGATTGCATCAAATTGAACAGTTCCTTTTGCGTGGGATCCGCGGAGTGCTCCGCTTCACGGAGGGCAGGGAAGAAGCCGCGGACATCCGTGAGGATCCATGTCGTCAGGGCCGCCTGGACCAATTGCTTGCCGATAACCCGGTCCGCAACTTTGGAGGCGAGTTCCCACGCCTCGCGGCCCCGTCCGGCAGCCCCGAGCCTTGCGAACAGCGGCGCTGCGCAGGCTGCGTTCGATTTCAATTGCGCCGCCGCAGCCAGCCACTGCGCCGGATTGGTCAGGCCGACGTGATGGGACAATCCTGACAGAGCGGCATCCCGCAGCTTTTGATCGGACATTCGCCCGATCTCTTCGAGTGCGGTGCTGACATCTTTACGCAAGGCGAATGCCTCAGTCAGCGCCTGCGTTTCCCTGCCAAGAGGCGGCCCATACGCAAGGCGGGCTGCCGCGGCGGCGTCACCTTCGGCGGCGCGCATGAAGAGCATCCAGCGCAGCCATGATCCCTCCTGCACGAGAGGATGCGCGGCGGCCTCGTCCGCCAGTTTGAGTGCCTCCGCCGGGGAGAGCGCTTTCACTGCGCGGTAGAGCGGGAACGGCATGATCCAGGGGCCGCCGTAAATATCCAGGGCGCGCAGCTTGCCGAGCGGGTCTTCTGAAAAAGCCGGTGCAACCGGCGGCGGCGAGGGTGGGTGATCCTCCAGTTTTGTGAGGAAGTGGAGTGCTGTCTCCCGGGCCTTCGGTGACTTTAGCGACTTCGCCCATTTTCTCGTGGCGGGCAGTCCAAGGGTGGCGACGAGGTTCCTCATCATCTCATGCACGATTGCTTCCAGCGAACCCTTCTCCATCGGTTTCGGCGCAAGGATCGCCACGAACTCCGCTGCCTGGGATGGCGTAAAGTTTCCCAAGCCGGCCGCCGCTGACGCGAACTGCCCGGTGGATTCCCATCCCGAAACTTTGCGGAGCAATGCAGACGCTTTCTTCCAGTCACGCCTCCCCAACTGTGCCCACAGCCAGCCGGCCGTTGATTCCAGATCAATGTCATAGTCACCGATGGAGTCATCCATGTCCTCCCAGCTTCCGATGAACATGAGCGTGCCCGCCGCATCGGCGAGGTCGCGCTCGGACCAAAGGGACAGCGCCAGCGTGGCGGCATACAGTGCGTCGCTTTGGTACCGCCGGTACGGTCGCCAGCAATTGAAGGCCAGCGTGCGCACCTGATCCGTGGTCATCGCATCCAGTTC
>JANNVM010001185.1:0-3765 GCA_031414455.1 Verrucomicrobiota bacterium | reverse complement strand
CTTCGCGCCGGTGGCGCTCAAACATGCGGCTCTGTTCCTTCGGGAACAACCCGCGTATCCTCACCGCCGGCACGCCGCCTTCAATCAAGGCTGGCGCACTGGCTGCGGGACACGCGACGAGCCGCAGCCATACAGTCTAATTTCTTCCGGGCCTCCAGCCCTTCATTTCCCGATCTCCTGAAGCTGAGAATTCCGCCCGTCAGAGAACATATTGAGCACACCGGAGCTTCAGGAGGTTGATCAGCGCCGGGTCCATGTAATCGTAATCATCGGGAATGCCGAGCACGGCGATCCGCTTGCCGGCCAGCACCTTTCCAAACTTGCGGGTCAACCGGTTCCGGTGCGCCGTCTCCATCACCAGAATCAAGTCTGCCCATTCGATCTGCTCCTCCGAAAGCGAAACGACCGCATCATTGTTGAGCCCCGCTGAATCCGCTTCGATGGCGGGATGATCTGCAAAAATGGCCTCGGCAGTCGGGCTTCGAAGCTTGTTCTGAGAGCAGAGAAACAGGATATGTTTTTTCATGCGCAGTTCTCGGCTAGACCCGGCTAGACCCACTCAAACTTGACGGATTGATGGCCCACGATAAACGGACATGCGCAATCGGGCGTCGCCTGCACCCAGTTGTTAAAATTCCTATCGTGCTGAACGCTCATATTTAACATGACACTTGCCACACCATACAGCGTCCTCAAGACTCAGGGCATTGTTCTTAGAACTCCAAATGCCACCGAAGGACGCAAAACCCGTGGCAAATCGCCTCTCCTGGATATGGTCTTCGCAAACTGCCCGGCCACAGAATCGGCAAATCGCTCTGGCCTCATTCTCACAGTGAATGCACTTCATGCTTTTGATATTGTAACAGTCCTGATTCAAGTCCACGCCGGACATTGTGTGCGGGAACCGGAGAATTGGTAGTGATGTTCACTGTCCGGATTGCACTGTTCTTGTCAACATGCGGGGCTGTCTCATTTGGTCAAGACGCGGCAGCAGCGCGGGTGCGGGCATTGAGGGAGTGGACAACGGCAGATAGAGAAGAGACAGGTGAGCCGTTTCTTCCTGCCGTCATGCCATCCTCCTCCCACCGCTGTCCCGGCATTTCCCGCCGCTCGTTCCTTGCCGATACCGGCATGGGCTTCACGGGTTTGGCGCTGGCGGCCATGATGGGGAAAACGGGCGGTGCAGCGAGCCACCCGGCGTGGTCGCCGCCGACGGGGCAGCCGCATTTTGAGCCGCGGGCGAAGTCGGTGATCTGGATATTCCTCTGCGGCGGACTGAGCCACGTGGAGAGTTTCGATGTGAAGCCGGCGCTAAACACCTATGGCGGCAAGAGCATCGACGAAACACCTCATGCCGGCGTGCTCAAGGATGCGGACAAGAACATCATCGGCGGCAATCCCGCGCATCAGAACCGCAAAGTCATCATGCCGCTGAATACCGGCTACAAGCAGTATGGCCAAAGCGGGCTGGTGGTGAGTGACTGGTTCCCGAACGTGGGCACCTGCGCGGATGATCTCGCTGTGGTGCGCTCGCTATGGACGAAGGACAACGATCACGGCGCGCAACTCACATGGCATACCGGCCGGCATGTCAGGGAAGGGGGCCTGCCCACGGTTGGATCGTGGGCCTGTTATGGTCTCGGCAGCATGAATGCGAACCTGCCGGAGTATGTTGTTCTGGGAACGCCCACGGGCGACTGCTGCGGCGGCGCATGGACACACGGTGCGGGCTATCTCGGCCCGCAGCATGCCGGTGTCCGGCTGGGGGCGGATCCTGCCAGGCCGCTGCCGTGGATCACGAGCGGTCCGATGGGCACGACGCGCGAAGAGCAAATGGCCGGACTCGGCCTGCTGGGGAAACTGAATACACTCTCGGGCATAGATTATCCTGACGATCCCGACCTCCGTGCGCGCATTGCCAGCTACGAACTCGCGTTTCAGATGCAAACGGCGGTGCCGGAAGCGACGGCGCTCGATACCGAGAGCGAGCATATCAAAAAGCTCTACGGCATGGATCAGAAACACTGCGGTGACTTTGCCAGACTCTGTCTCACCGCGCGGCGGCTGGTGGAGCGCGGCGTGCGTTTTGTGCAGATTTTCCACGGCGGCGGCGGCGGCGGGGCATGGGATGCGCACGGCGGCATCAAACAGAATCACACCGACCTCGCGGCGCAGGTGGATCAGCCGATCGGTGGGCTGCTCAAGGATTTGAAACAGCGTGGACTGTTCGCAGACACCACCGTCGTCTGCGGTACCGAGTTTGGCCGCACGCCCGGCGCGCAGGGCGACGGGCGCGATCACCATCCGCACGGTTTCTCCGCGTGGCTCGCGGGTGCCGGCATCAAGGGCGGCATGGCCCACGGCGCGACGGATGAACTGGGATTCCACGCCGTGCGCGACCGCCACTACGTCACCGACATTCACGCCACGGCGCTGCATCTCGTTGGCCTGGACAGTCACCGTCTCGAGTTGCCCGACCGCCGCCGCCTTGAATTGGATCACGGCGAAGTGATCACTGATATCCTGACGTAGAAATTACCGGCTGTCTGACTCTGTCGCAGCGGCGTGCGTCTGGCTCAGTTTCTCCCGCAGACCGGTGAAATCCCCCTCCTCGCACGCTTTTACGAAACTCTCGGTGACCGACTTCAATTCATCCCAGTGCCTCCGGATGAGACGCGACTCGTCCTTGGTAACTTTGTGATCCGCGGCGGCGTCGGTGATGGCACCGAGCAGGTCGGCGAACTGCTGAATGATGTCGTTGGTGGCGGGGACAAGACCTTTGTTGCCATCAGAGCCTGACGGATTTTTCACGAAATAGCCGCTCAGACGGTGGCAGAGCCATTTGATGAGCCGGTAGTCGCGCGTGGCGCGCATGAGGGCTTCCGCGCGATCCAGCGGATTGGCCAGGCCGCCGCCCTTTCCCTCCTCTGATGGCTGCGCCCATTTATAGACGAGACTCAACGAAACCCCGAGCGAGTCCGCGACGGCCTTGGGGCTGACCTTTTCGAAGGCTTCGCGGAGGACTTCGTGGGAGGCTTCTGGAATCGGTGAGGTGGACATGGCAGGGGGGATTGGAATGGGAAGCGGCTCCCGCGTCAAGCTCTCAGGCGCGGCCCAGTTCCTGCGCGCGGCGTGTCGCCGTGCGGACGGCTTCGATGAGTGCGGAGCGCAGTCCTTTCGCCTCCAGCATGGCGAGCCCGGCGATAGTGGTGCCGCCGGGGCTGGTGACCTGATCGCGCAATACGGCTGGATGCAGGCCGGTTTGGAGCACCATGCCCGCGGCGCCTGCGACGGTTTGCGCCGCGAGTTGCAGCGCCTGCTCTTTGGTTAGTCCCTCCGCCACGCCGCCGTCGGCGAGCGCTTCAATGACCGTATAAATGTAGGCCGGCCCGCTGCCGCTGAGACCGGTGACGGCATCGAGAAGTTTTTCCGCCACGCGCGTCACGGTACCGACGGCGCTGAGAAGTTGTTCCGTGACGGCGCAGTCGGCGTCCGTCGCATTGCTGCCGGGCGCATACGCTGCGGCACCCTGACCGATGAGTGCGGGGGTGTTCGGCATGACACGCACGACCCGGTGATGCCCGGCGGCGGCTTCCATACTGCCGAGCGTGACGCCGGCGGCGATGGAGATGAGCAGCGTGGACGGGAGTTCACGCAGCGACTCAATGAGCGGCACCACGCCGGCCGGCTTCACGCACAGCAGGATGACGTCCGCACCGCGGGCCGCGTCGAGATTGGATGCCGCGGCTCTGACTCCAGGCACGG
>JANNVM010001184.1:0-4555 GCA_031414455.1 Verrucomicrobiota bacterium | reverse complement strand
GACGCGGGGCTATAAACGTCGGGTGGTGGTCTGCCAGATTGGTCTGGATGGACGTCCGCTGGACGTCACCACCGGCGACAGCCAGTATTATCACGACTTCGCCGCCAGGCTGGCCGAGCGCGGGTTCATCACCTTCTCGCCGCAGAATCTCTACATTTTCGATGACCGCTTCCGCACCCTCCAGCGGAAGGGCAACCCGATCAAGAAGACGCTGTTCTCGGTGATCGTCCCGCAGCACCAGCAGATCGTCAACTGGCTCAAGACCCTGCCAAGTGTGGATCCGAAACGCATCGGATTCTACGGCTTGAGCTACGGCGGCAAATCTGCCATGAGAATCCCTCCCCTGGTGCCGGATTACGCTCTCTCGATCTGCTCCGCCGACTTCAACGAGTGGGTGGGAAAAAACGCCGCCACTGCAGGCACGGCCGGCCGCTACAGCTATGTCTGGGGCGGCGAATATGAGATCTTCGAATTCGATCTCGGCAGCACCTTCAACTACGCCGAGATGGCGGCTCTCATTGCCCCCCGACCGTTCATGGTGGAGCGCGGGCATTTCGACGGCGTGGCACCGGATGAGACCGTGGCCTGGGAGTTTGGAAAAGTGAATTTCCACTACGCCGCCAGGCTCGGTATCGGCGACCGGTGCGAGATGGAAACTTTCGTCGGCCCGCACACCATTAATGGCAAAGGCACATTCAACTTCCTCCACAAACACCTCAATTGGCCAAAATGAAGCACAGGCACCGTGAATATCCAGTCTTAGCGCTTCTCGCATCGCTCGCGACTCCCATCGGAGCCGCCGCAGCGGATTCACCCGTGGATTTCGACCGCGAGATCCGCCCCATTCTTTCTGACCAATGTTTTGCCTGCCACGGGCCGGATGAGAATAAACGAAAGGCCGGGCGGCGGCTGGACACCAGGGAAGGGATTTTGGCGACGAAGGATGGCATCACGGCCGTGGTCCCCGGCATGAGTGAGGCAAGCGCGCTGATCCAGCGGGCCATCTCCCACGACCCTGACGAACTCATGCCTCCGCAGAAGTCGGGCAAGCAGCTCACGCCGGCGCAGATCGAAAAGCTGCGGCATTGGATTGATCAAGGGGCTGACTGGAAGGGGCACTGGGCCTTTGAGAGGCCGGTCCGTCCGGCCACGCCCGCGGTGAGCGATGCCGCCTGGGTGCGAAATCCTATCGATGCGTTCGTGCTGGAGCGGCTGGAGAAAGAGAAGCTGGTGCCCCAGATGGAGGCGGATCGCACGACGCTGATCCGCCGTGTCACGCTCGACCTAACCGGGCTGCCGCCGACGGTTGCGGATGTAGATGCTTTTCTCACGGACTCCTCGCCCGAAGCCTACGAACGCGTGGTGGACAGGCTGATTACCACACGGGACTACGGCGAGCGGCGCGCGCAGGACTGGCTGGATTTGGCGCGCTACGCCGATACGCGGGGCTTTGCCGACGACAAGCCGCACGACATCTGGCCTTTCCGTGAGTGGGTGATTGCGGCGATTCAGCGAAACCTGCCGTTTGACCAATTCACCATCGAACAACTCGCTGGCGACATGCTGCCGGATGCGACGACCGGGCAGCGTATCGCGTCCGCCTTTCACCGCAATGCGCCGCAGGCGAAAGGGAACACCTATCCCGTGGAGGAATACCGGCTGAAGGGAGTCGTGGACCGCGTGAACACCACGGGGACCGTCTGGCTGGGCCTCACGGTGGGCTGCGCGGAGTGTCACGATCACAAGTTCGATCCTCTCTCCCAGAGTGACTACTACCGGCTCTTCGCGCTGTTCAACAACATCGAGCACTCCGGCGAGGCATTCGCGCAGGGCGGGCCGCATCTGGAAGTTGAACTGGCCGACAAGACGAAAGTGCCGGTGCCGGTGATGAAAGAGCGCATGCAGCCGCGCGAGACCTTCATTCATGAGCGGGGAAATTTCCTCACCCGCGGGGAGAAGGTTTCGCCAGGAGTTCCGGCGTTTCTCCCCGGCGACACGGCACAACCGGGCAACCGGCTGGAGTTCGCGCGTTGGCTGGTGAATGGGAAAAACCCGCTCGTTGCCCGGGTCGTGGTGAACCGTTTCTGGCAGGGATACTTCGGCCATGGCCTCGTGCGCACGCCGGCGGACTTTGGCCTGCAAGGGGAGTCGCCGACACATCCCGAATTGCTAGACTGGCTCGCGAGCGAGTTTGTCGCGTCCGGCTGGGACATGAAGGCCATGCACCGCCTCATCGTCACGTCAGCGACATATCGCCAGTCAGCCCGGATCCCGCCGCAACTCGCGGTGCGTGACCCGCAGAATCGCTTGCTCGCCTGGATGCCCCGGATGCGTCTGCCAGGGGAGCAAATCCGCGATCAAGCCCTCACCCTCGGCGGTCTGCTCAAGCCTGCGGGCACCGGTCGCAGCGTTTTTCCGCCGCAACCGGACGGTTATTGGGAGGACCGCGACCTGCCGGGAAAATGGCTCGCCAGCAGCGGCGACGACCTTCACCGCAAGAGCCTCTACATTTACTGGCGGCGCATGGCACTGCACCCAACGATGGAATTGCTCGACGCTCCGTCCCGGGCCGTCTGCACCGCCCGCCGCAACACCGCAAATCTCCCGACGCAGGCGCTCGTGACGCTCAACGATCCTATCTTCGTCGAAGCAGCCAGCGCCTTCGCCAGGCGCATCCTTTCCGAAGCGACTGAAGACAACGCGGCGCGTCTGGAATTCGCCTTTCGTCTTTGTCTTTCCCGCAAGCCCGACGACGAAGAGCGCGGGCAGTTTCTCGCGTTCATCGAAGGGCAAACCAAACGCCATGCGAATGACCTTCCCGCCGCGTGGACGGGCGTCGCGACCGTGCTCATGAATCTCGACGAAACTCTCAACAGACCATGAAACCAGCGTCCAGGTCCCACGCTGCGCTCACGCGCAGAGCCTTCCTCGGACGCTCCGCAGGCGGTCTTGGCGCTCTGGCGCTGGCGTCGCTGCTGAAGCCTGATTTGCTCGCATCCGGCGGACTGCCCGGCTTTCCCAACTTCGCGCCGAAAGCCAAACGCATCATCTTTCTCTTCATGGCCGGAGGGCCGTCGCATGTGGACCTGTTCGACCCGAAGCCGAAGCTCAACGAACTCGAAGGCCACATCATTCCACCGGAGCTGCTGAAAAATCACCAGCAGTTCGCCCTGATTCGCGGCACACCGAAGCTGCAAGGTTCGCCCTACACGTTTCAGAAACACGGACAGTCGGGCACAGTCATCTCCGAGCTGCTGCCGCATCTTTCCAAAGTCGCGGACGAACTCACCGTCATCCGCTCCATGCACACGGACACGAACGTCCACGATCCCGCCGTCAATTTCATGAATTGCGGGACGCAGCTCGGCGACCGACCCACACTGGGTGCGTGGCTTTCCTACGGCCTCGGCTCTGAAAACAGCGACCTGCCCGCCTACATCGTGCTCACCTCGGGTTCGAGCGACGGCCAACCGCTGCTCCAGAGCTTTTGGGGCAACGGATTTCTCGATTCCCGCCATGCGGGCGTCCCTTTCCGCAACAGCGGTGCGCCCGTGCTGCACCTCGACAATCCCAAAGGCGTGACCACCGCCGACCGGTGCCGCGAACTCGACATGCTGCAGTGGATGAACCGCCGTCAGAGCGAGGCGCTGGGCGACCCCGGGATCGCCTCGCGCATCGCCTCCTATGAACTCGCCTTTCGCATGCAAGCCAGCGTGCCCGCGCTCGCCGACCTCAAGGACGAGCCCGATCATATCCTCAAACTCTACGGCGCCGACCGCGCGAAACCATCCTTCGCCCGCAACTGCCTGCTCGCCCGCCGCCTCGTCGAGCGCGGTGTCCGCTTCGTCCAGCTTTATGATCGCGGCTGGGATTCCACACGGACATGGACATGGAGCACAAGCGCCAGTGCGCCGCCGCCGACCAGCCCGCCGCCGCACTGCTCACCGACCTCAAACAGCGCGGCCTGCTGGAGGACACCCTCGTCATTTGGGGAGGAGAATTCGGGCGCACTCCCGTCGCCCAGGTTTCCGGGAAAACATGGGGCCGCGACCATCACCCGCACGCCTTCACTATGTGGCTCGCCGGGGGCGGCATGAAGCCCGGCCTGACTTACGGAGCCACTGACGAATTCGGTTACCATGCCATCGAAAATCCCGTCCACGTCCACGACCTCCACGCCACCATCCTCCACCAATTGGGCATCAACCACGAACGCCTCACCTTCCGCACTCAGGGCCGCGACTTTCGCCTCACCGACGTCGCCGGAAAAGTCGTGCATGACATTATTGCATGAGATGCCCCATGATTGCATGAGGTGCACCATGATGAAACTTCCTCCCGCCACTCCAGCGGTCAAATTCCTAGCAGCCGTCTTTCACCGGTTGCGGATCCGTGGTCTCCTGCTGTTCACGTTTGCCACGCTGATGGCGACCGCCGGTTCGGCCGCGGCACCGCCGAACGTCGTGATCATTCTCGCCGACGACATGGGCTACTCGGACATCGGCTGCTACGGCTCGGAAATCGCCACGCCGAGTCTGGACTCGCTGGCGAAAAA
>JANNVM010001183.1:0-2477 GCA_031414455.1 Verrucomicrobiota bacterium | reverse complement strand
CGATCCCGGAGCTTGATGGCGCGACCTCGCCCATCGTGTTCGGCGGCCGCTCGGATGGATCGGGCTCGCGCTGGCACTCGCCGCCTGCTTCGCGTGGATGGCGTAAGGCGTATGCGTAATCTGCTGACGCGGAGTGAGAGTGGTGTAGGCGCCCCCGGCATCGGTACTCACTTCTATCTGCAGCCAGCGCCCGGCACCGGGGAAATCCGATGCGATGAAGGTGGTGGGGGTCACCGTGAAGATACCGTTGGTGACGCTGACATTCGTCATGACTTCCTGCCGCATCGGCGCGAGCCCGCTAACCGCGGTGTAAAGTCCCAGCCGGATCTGGACCGTGCCCGTATAGGGTGTACCGCTGTTCTCCAGCTTCCCCTGATAGGTGAAAGGCGTCTGTGCCTGAGAGACAGTAGGCTGGAGTGTGGCGCAGGCGAGGGTAGCGAGCAGTGAGAGCACAGAGGGGCGATGCAAGTTCATGATATGGCGGTGGGATGGTTGATGGTGTTGTTGCTGGAAAAATGTGGATCTGTGGCTGGCGGCCGGATAGCCGCGAATTGGACACCGCGATTCCTAACGCGGCTGGCGTCGCCGGTGCTGCCCCCCCCCAAGACGGCCATGAGCGGCGAGGTGGAGAAGGCGCAACCCAACAGGGGGGCGGAGAGGAGGGAAGGCATACGCCGATGCATTCGAGACCAGCGCGCTGAAGTTCCGAAAATTTTCGGAAATCTCTCACCCGCCCGTGAGCAACCGGCGCAGGTAGGAGATTTCCTCCTCCACCTCATGCGGCGCGGAGACGGTGCGGCGGACCTCCGTGCGAACACATTCCCCCAGCCGCCGCCGCCACTGATGGACGCGCTTCTTCAGCATATTTTCCTCCACCCCCAACATCTGCGCGGCTGTGCGGCCCGCGGGTTGGGAGGCCCCGGCGGTGAGAAAATGCTTGAGGACCTCCCATGTCTCCGCGCCGTGCGCCGCATCCACCTCCGCGGCGACCCGATCCAGCGCCGACTGCATGACGGAAACCGCCCATTCGCGATCAAAGGCCTGCACCTCCAGTCCCTCGGGAGCCGCCAGTTCCGCAGCATCTTCCAGCGGCTGCGGCAACACGCCCCCGCCGCGTTTCGCAGCCGATGCAGCACGCTGCCGGTCCACGAGGAACCGTTTCAGCACGGTAAGCAAAAACGTGCGGAACGTCCCCTGCTTCCGGTCTGCGCGGTGCAGCACGCTCGTTTCCATGACGTGCAGGAAAAAACTCTGCGCGGCATCCTCCACATCCTGTTCTTCCGTCCACATGTGCCGGATGAACGCCAGCACCGGCTTCCGGTAGCGCAAGTATAGAGCCTCCAGGGCCGCACGCCCCGCGGGATCGCCATGCAGCGTCGCGCGGGAAATCTCCGTCCATTCAGTCAGGGGGAAAGACATCCGCACTGCGTCGACCATTCCCGCGCCGTTGGCATCCGCAAACTCAGGCAGCCGCACGTCCGCATTTTTGTGCGCAGCCGGCCTCTACAGCGACGGTTTGCGGAGGCACCATGAGCGGCAGGAAAGTTCTCCTGAGAGGTTTCGACATTGATGACGGCGTCGAGCTAATTGTCAGGGAACGGGAGCTTGTGGACATGGGCATACGTTTGTGGAGCCGGAGCGCGGCATTCATGCTGATCGGGTGGAAAAAATCTTCTCGCAGTTTGCACATCAGATTCGGCTGCCCTGCTCCTCCAGGGAAGTCCACAAAGAATTGAATGCCACATGGCTGAAGCCGGAAATGATCAACGGCATCTACATCCTGACAGGCTGGATTCCCGTGAATCCCGGTGACGACGGCACCGCGTTCTACATTGATCTACGCTCGAATGCGGATGATCTGACCGGAGGCATCTATGTCGCACTTTCCGGGGACGAAGGCTCTTGGAACGAAATGACAGAGCAACAGGCGCTGGAGTTTTTCACCGGAATGGCGCCAACCGGGATCAGGGTTCTCCAGAATAAGAGGCTCCGAGTCTGGTTGGAGCGAGACTAAAGTTTCTGCTGCCGCGCGATGGATTCCGGCATAAAGACGGGCATGGCAGACATCGGCAGGCGCAATCTTCTCAAAGTGACGGGCTCATCCGCGCACGGGCTTTATCTCGGCGGCGGGGAGCACGGCGACATTCTTTTGCCGGGGAAGTATGTCCCGCAGGGCGCGGGTGAAGGCGATACGCTGGATGTGTTTGTCTATCTGGATTCCGAAGACCGGACTGTGGCGACAACGATACAACCGCTGGCGATGGCAGGAGAATTCGCCGGGCTGGAAGTGGTGGCCTATCATCCCGGCACGGGCGCGTTTCTCGACTGGGGGCTGGAGAAGGATTTGCTGCTGCCGATCCGTGAGCAGGCCGGACATGTGGAGCCGGGCGATGTGGTGGTTGTCTATATCTACGTGGACCGGCGCAGTGGGCGGCTGGTGGCCACGATGAGGCTGGACCGGAATCTGGACCTCGACG
>JANNVM010001182.1:0-3741 GCA_031414455.1 Verrucomicrobiota bacterium | reverse complement strand
AGTGCTTACGGAACTCGCCGGCGAGCACCGCATCGTCGCCGACCTGCTGGCCTATCGGGAGTCCAGCAAACTGAAGAGCACCTATGTGGATGCGCTGCCGAATGAGGTCTCGCGTCGCACCGGCCGCGTGCATACCACGTTTCATCAGGCCGGTGCCGCCACGGGCCGTCTCGCATCGAACAATCCCAACCTTCAAAACATTCCCATCCGCAGCGAACAGGGTCGCGCCATCCGCAAGGCTTTCGTCGCCGGCGGGCCGGACATGATTTTCCTCAGCGCCGACTACAGCCAGATCGAACTCCGCGTCATGGCCTCGCTCAGCGCCGATCCCGCGATGATTGAAGCCTTTCACAAGGGCGAGGACATTCACGAAAGCACCGCCGCGCGCGTTTTTGGCGTACCGCCGGAACAGGTGACTTCCGACATGCGCCGCACCGCTAAGATGGTGAACTTCGGCATCATCTACGGCATCAGCGCGTTTGGACTCGCCCAGCGCCTGAGTATTCCCCGCAGCGAAGGCGCGCGGCTCATTGATGAATACTTTATCCAGTATCCCGGCGTGAAAAACTACATGGACCGCACCATCGAGCTGGCCCGTGAGAAAGGTTTTGTCGAAACCCTCACCGGCCGCCGCAGGCACTTCCGCGACATCAACAGCGCCAACGCCATGATCCGCAAAGCCGCCGAACGCACCGCCATCAACACTCCCATCCAGGGCACCGCCGCCGACATGATCAAACTCGCCATGGTCCACATGGCCGCCAGGCTGCGGGAGTCAGGACTGAAATGCCGCATGATCCTCCAGGTGCATGACGAACTCGTCTTCGAATTGCCGGAAAGCGAACTGCCCGCCGCCCGCGAACTGGTGAGCACTACCATGCGCGATGCCCTGAAACTCTCCGTGCCCGTCGTCGTGGACATGGGAGCCGGGAAGAGCTGGTTTGAGGCGCATGCGTGAGGCGCGCCGACATGAAAAAGCATTCGCAGGGAGCCGGGCCTCGGGTATTCTTCCGCCACCATGACCGCCACCCTCCAGCTCGATGAAGACATCGCTCGCCGCCTGTGTGAACAGGCGAAGCGCGAGCGGACGAATCTGGATACCGTGGTGAACCGCATCCTGCGCGGTTCGGTGCTGGCAGTTCCGCCGGCAGACGTGGGTAAATCAGCGTGGCTGGCAGAACTTCGTGCGCTCCGGGAAAGTTGCGCCACCGGAAAGCCCGGCACTCCGGTCGAGCAACTGATCGGGGAAATCCGCAACTGACCGGTTGCATGAGCTACCGGGACACATCCGCGCTGGCGAAACTCTACGTGCCCGGGGCGGACAGTGCCGATTTTGAAATCCTGTTGGAAGCGGCATCACGCATCACGGTGAGTGAAACGCGATGCTCAGCCGATCCGTGGCAGTAGTTCACCCCATTGTGGCACCCCGGGCGGAAAGGGTAAAGATAAGGGCGAACCATTAAACTATCACTCCTCATTCAATTGAAATACCAACTGCTCCTAATTCCCGCTCTCTGCCTTATTTAATTTCAACTGCGCGCACAAGTCACTGTCCTGCCGGGCTCTCCGGCACCGGGGAGGGCCACTCCGCAAAAGGCAGGGGCAACTTCATAAGGATGCACTCTGCAATGCGCTCCCACTCCCGATCGGAGCGCTTAAACGTTGACTATTATCACTTTTTCTGCATTTAATTATAGAAACCATAATTTTAGTCCTTACTTTTACTTATTATAGCTGCTGAGTTCCTATCGGGGACTGTTCCTGAAAGGGTGTTCTGCTCTAGGGAACTTACTGCACCTCCTCTCACTTCAACCAACTTGCCGACCAGATGAAATTTACACATAAATGGGCTGTTGCCGCATTCTCTATAATCGTGCTTGGGCTGACTTGGATCGCCGATCGCGGTGGGCCCATTCGCACGGGTTACATTCCCAAAATGCCCGGCTCCGAACCCGCAGCGCCCGCTGTTCGAGCCGTGGGGGAGAGCGCTCTGGCAAACGCGGGAATTGAATTTGAGAAATTTGCCGAATGGGCCGCTAGTTACCGGCAGGCGGCCACCGGGACCGAACGGTCCGCCCTTGAAGCGGAAGGGGTCGAACTGGCCCGGATGCGGCGAGCCGCCATGACGGAATTGATCCGGACCGACCCCGAACGGGCGCTGAGAATGACCGCGTCGGCCAGCGTCCGACGGAATTTGCCTCCCGCGGTAGGAGCGTTACTTGAGAAGCGGGTAAGCGCACGGGGTGATCTCATGGTCGTTGCGGCGTTAGCCGAACCTGGAAAGGAAGGGGAAGTCGAACCGGTCTGGCGCACAGCTAAAGTGGATAATGAGGATTACCGGGCGTTCGTCTATGGGCGGCGTCTGGGGGAGCCGAGCCGCCGCAACATTCCGTTAAGCGGTATTGAACTCGACCAACTTATGGCGATTCAGGAGAATCCGGTGCGTGTCCTCCCGGCGGATGAGGCCGAACCATTTCTTGCCCGCGCTGAAGAGGCTGATTGTGAGATATCCAAAGAACCGGCCGCCGCGAAAGGGCAACCCGTCACCCTTGAAGTGGGCGGGGAAGTCCGCTTTGTTTGTTCCCCCGGCCACGCCGCGGCCTTTAATGAAGAGATGATCGCTGCGGAAGGGGGCGCGCCGGGGGATCCCGCCGGCGACGGTGTTCAGGCTTCAGCATGGACGGAAGGTGCCAAGAAAGTGATTCTGATCAGGGTCGATTTCACGGATCTGACCGGCTTATCGTTAACGGACGCCGGCGGAGCGGCCCTGATGACCAGCCTCAACAGTTTTTACTCGGAGATGTCCTATGGCCGGGCCGGTTTTGCGGAAATTGGAGCGGGTTCGGACGTGACCCCGATCTTCCGCATGGCCAATATTGCGTCCTATTACGGCAGCAACAATTATTACGACCAGTTGCGCACGGAAGCCCGGGCGGCGGCCACGGCCGCCGGCTATAATCTCTCAAACTACAATTTGGATGTCATCTGCCTGGGACCGGTACCCGGCTTCGGCTGGTCGGGCCTGGCCTATGTCGGGTCCGCCGGCGCATGGCTCCGTAACAGTTTTGGGACAGGCGTGGCCGGCCATGAACTGGGCCATAACTTCGGGCTGAACCATGCAGGATTCTGGGACACATCCGGAGCGAGCATCATCGGTCCCGGCACCGCGGTCGAATATGGCGACAGCTTCGACACCATGGGATCGGCCAGCGCCGGCAACAATCACTTCAATGCGCGCTTCAAGAATTACCTGAACTGGCTCCAGTCCAGCGAGACGTCTGCGGCCACTGCGAGCGGAACCTACCGGATTTACGCGCATGATCAGGCACTCTCTTCCGGTTCGCGCGGCCTCCGCATCGTCAAGGACAGCACGACCAATTACTGGGTGGAGTTCCGCCAGAAGTTCACCGGCAATAAATGGCTGATGAACGGAGTCAGCCTCCGGTGGGCTGGGAGCGGCAACCAGCGCAGCCAGCTTCTCGACACCACGCCCGGCTCGGTCAATGCGCGCACCGATTCGGCACTCGTCATCGGACGAACCTTTGCTGATCCGGCGGCGGGGATTTACATCACTCCCATCGGCAAGGGCGGCACCACCCCGGAGTCGCTCGATGTGGTGGTGAACCTCGGCGGTTTTGCCGGAAATGTCGCCCCGGTGGCCACCCTGGCGGCGTCGGGAACGACGGCTGCGCCCGGCGCGAGCATCAGTTTCCAGGCCCCGGCAACCGACGCCAACGGTGA
>JANNVM010001181.1:0-3236 GCA_031414455.1 Verrucomicrobiota bacterium | reverse complement strand
GAGCCGGAACTCCGCATGGAAGGAGGATATCCACAGGTTGTCTATGACAATGTCGTTCGCTGCGTTCCGACCGAGACGCACATGTTCCCCCGCCAGCGGAAAATCCAGCGACTGAGTATCGCTCAGTTTAAAAACCAGTTTTGGCATAGGTCGGTAGGTGGTCCGGGTCGCCTGCCAAGCAGCCAAGTGTTGTCTGGGGCGACTGACAATTGTCAATCCTTGTAGATTATTTTGCAAAGTCTGGACGCGGTTTAGGGTCTTTTGAGGGCTTTGGGAAGTCCAAAGTCAACTAAGACCTAAAATATCATGTGATTTTGAAATTTCCATAATATTTGTATAAAAAATCAACCTTGGCCTTGGAATTCTTGGTTTTCCGGCACCGGTTTCGTCATTTGGCAGCGATCCAGTGAGTAGGGCTGGCCACCGGCCTGCCCTGGCTCGGCATCCTGCCGAAACGAGTTTGCGACCAGAGGTCGCAAACGGCAGGCCGGAGGCCCGCCCGTCAATGGGGTTTCGTCATGCCGGCGGCCGCCTCTTTCATACGACGGAGGATGTAATAGACGGTGCGGCTGCGAAGGCGGACGAGTTCTGTGCCGACGACGTTGTCCACATAGGACTCAGGGACATCCAGAATCACTGCGGGAGGCAGAGCGTCGAGCCCCTCGCAAAAGATCGCGGCGAGGGCGCGGGTGAGGGTTTGCACTTCAGGGCCGAGGGTGATGCGGAAGCGGCAGCCGTCGGCGATGCGCAGGTGAATACCGACTTTGTCGGTGCATTCGGTATCATGACGGACATCCTCAATTTCGAAGCACTCACCGGGCTGCGGGGCGAACCGGGCCACGCCGGCCGCATAATGGATGAGGAGTTCGCGCCGCGCGGATTCAGTGAGTCCGGCGAAGAGGTCGGCAATGGCCTGGAGGCGTGGAGGATACATGGCGCGCTACCGGCGGCGGGCGGTCATGACGCCGCGGGCGGCGGCGGTGGGGTGATACGGTCCGGGACGGAAGCCGGCATGGTCGAGGAGCGACGCATACTCGCCGGTGCTGTAACATTTGCCCTGAGTGGAGTGCATGAGGAGCGCGGAATACTCGGCGGCATGGAGCGGCCCGTCCCTGGTGGTGTTGATGAAGGCATCGTGGATGATGAGCAGACCGCCGGACGGCAGGGCCGCATGAGAGGCGGCAAGAAGGCGCTGCACTTCCGGCACATCCCAGTCGTGGAGCACGTTGGAGAACAGGTGGGCGTCGCAGTGGCTGGGCAGGCCGTCGAACATATTTCCGGCAGCGACCTCCACGCGGTTCGCGCAGCCGCGTTCCGCGACGAGCGTGCGCGCGATGCGGTCCACGGGGGCCTGATCGAAGACGACAGCACTGACATGCGGATGCGCCGCGCACACCGCGCAGGCATAGATACCGGAGCCGCCGCCGATGTCGAGCAGGCGGCGCACGCCTGACAAATCGAGTGCCGCCGCCATTGCCGGGGCAAGATAATGCCCGCGGCAGTCCATGGCCGCGGTGAACCTGCGCGCGAAATCCTCCTCTTCCATTGCCTTGTGCCAGTCGCCCGCGGACTTGTCGCCGGACCAGCCGGCCGGTTTGCCGGTGCGCAGCACCTCCGCGAAGTCGCGGGCGATGGGCCGGTCATGAAGTGAAGAAAAGTAGGGCGTAAGATTCCAGGGCGAGCCGGCGCAGAGGTGTTCGCGGGCCGTAAGCGTCAGGTGCCAGCGTCCGTTATCCCCAACGATGAAATCGTTCGCGGCACAGAGCGTGAGCAGGACATCGGCGGGACGCGCGGCGAATCCGAAGGCGGCGCAGACCTCCTCCGGAGTCATGCCTTCGGGGGCGAAGCGCGTAAAAAAATCAAACTCCACGATGGCGGCGGTGAGAAGATCCACCGCGTAGAGTCCGTCGCGGTAATGGTAGAGCCGGAGAGGATCGCTGGCGGGACGGGAGGTGAGGCTGGTCTGCATGGGAGGTGATGGCCCGACAGTGGAATGCCGGGCGATAAAGTCGAGCCGCGAAAAATTGCGGTTTGCAGCGCGGCCCTCGCCGCAGGTAGTGTCGCCGCAGACATGGCCCTTACCTACGAACAATGCCGCTCCTGCGGCGGCAGGACTCAGATCAATCCCATGGTGGCTCCCGGGGACCGGCGCTGCGTGTTGTGCGGCGATTCTTGCAGTGAAGCCGACGCCCTGGACGCGATGGAGATTCCGTCTGCAGAGGTCGAAACGCCGGATGGAGTGCCGGACGAGGCGCCGGATGATGCGCACCGGCCGGTGGAACTCGTCGCTGCGAATTGTCCGCACTGCGAGTCGGATATCGCCCTGGATCCTGACAAACCCCTGGCCCGGCAGCGCTGCCATGCTTGCGGCATGCTGCTTGAGGAGTCGAAGAATAAGAGCCGGATGCGCAAACGCAGCCGCGTCTCGGCCGACGGACTGCTCATCAATCGTTCGCGGGAGCGGGTGTGGATGCCCATTGCCGGCATCATGCTGGCGCTCGTCTTTGTGGCCATCTTTGCCATCTGGATGCTGCACCGCCCGGAAACACAGGCCGCTCCGCCCGGGGAATCCCTGCCGCCCGATGAGCGGGTGATCATCAAGGAACTGGTGGCGCGCTTCTCCGCGGCGCGCTCGCCCGAGGAACTGCTCCCGCTCATTCGCGAACCTGACAAATTTGAAAAACCGCTGCGGGCCTGGTGCGCGGCGAATCCGGGAGCGCTTCCGCTTGGCGGTGAACTGCTGAATATCGGTCCCGGGCGTGAGGCGTTCGGGGTCACGCTCCGGCAGGCCGCCATGGCGTGGCGAGACCTCCCGAAGGGACTCCTCCTCCTCGCCGGCACTTCCGCGGGGTGGCGTGTGGACTGGCGGGCCTTCGAGGGCACCGGCGATCTCAGCCTGGCGGATTTTGTGGCGCAAAAGCCGTCCGCTCCGGCACTGGTGATGGCCGTCGTGCGCCGGTCGGACTTCTACAACGCCGCCTATGCCGACAGTAAAGTCTGGGAAAGCCTGCACCTCTGTGACCGCATGGGAGATCATTCCTTTTACGCCTACGTGCCGCGGAGCGACACCGCGCTGCTGAAATCGCTGGAAAATCTGCCGCCAGGCGGCAGGCGAGGGGACCTCGACCCAACCACAGCTTCCCGCCGGCTGGTGCTGCGCCTCGTGTTCCGGAATCCCGGGTCGGCGGCAGCACTGCAGGCAGAAGTCACCGGCGTGGAAGGCGACGGCTGGTATC
>JANNVM010001180.1:0-13389 GCA_031414455.1 Verrucomicrobiota bacterium | reverse complement strand
GGCCAGCTTGTGCGTCGTATAGCCGCTCCAGCCCCATTGGTTCTTGAGTTCGTCAAAACAGTTCTCAGCGTCGGCGCGTTCGCGGTAGAGCCGGGGCATGCACAGCAGGGGGAAGGCCTGCTCATCCAGCGAACTAACAAGCACGGCGATCCTGCCGCTCCACGGGACGGCCTGAGCGTCCCAGCCCTCGCCCTCCGCGTCGGGCAGGCGGCTCTGGTGATCACGGCGGCGGCGCGCTTTCTCGCCCACGGGGGCCACCGCGGGGGCTTCGCGCACCAGCACGAGGCGGCGCTCGCGGGTCCAGCCGGTGAGCCGGATCGAGGCGGCCAGCGCTTCCCAGCCGTTTCCGCAGTCCTGCCAGGCGGCTCCCCGGCGCATCATCTGCTGCACGAGGGTTTTGACTTCGAGCGTGTGCCGCAGTTTGAAAAGATACGGCAACTGCCGCGATTCAAATTCCACCATGACTTTTTCGCTGCCGTAGCCGCAACCGACACCGAAGGGAGATAGACTGCCGGCAGGCAGCCCGCAGGGCGAGCGACAGCGAGTCAATTGCCGCGGGCGAAGGTGGGCTATGCGGTGCGGGGCAGACCTTCCGGCATTTGCCAGAGTCCCGGCAGGCCCTGCGCGGCGGCGTGTTCTTTGCCGGGGCGCAGTTCCACTGCCCAGGGAGATGCGCAGGGTGGCCACAAAATAACTGTGATAAACATGGCTGGGACGTCCGGGTTTGTGCGGGCTGTAGTCGATCTGCGCGCCCTGCTGGTGGCCGTAGAGGGGATTCACGGTGGTGTCGATGTCCAGGATCCACGGCAGGTGCAGCACGGGGGCGATGGATCGCGGATCTGTCTGCCCAGCCATGCGAGGCCCTCTTTTTCGTCGATGCGCTTCATGGCGGCGCGCACGGCATCCTCACTGATCGTGCGCTCCATGCCAAGGAGACCTGGATTGATGCCGTCGCCGCGCACGCCGTTGATGTGGGCGTAGCGCCAGTGGCCGCTGAGGACGCTCAGGAGCAGGGTGGCCATGACGTTGAGTGCGCCGCTCCCGCGATTGCCGGTGTAGTGCAGCGGACGGTCGCGCATGAACTCCTCCCAGCGTCCGCCGACGTGCAGAAACTGGAAGAAGAAGATCAATTGACCTTCGCACGTGACGGGCGCATCGGCATCCCATTCGGCAAAGAACCGTCCGCCGGGAGTGTCCAGCGGCCATGATCCGGCGGGGAATCCCGGCTCGTTTTGGAGCTCACCCGCAGGGTGAGTGCTTTGAGTGGTCGGCAGCGTGCTCATGCCGTTGATGCTACGGCACTTCACCACACATACGCCAGTTCCGCATTCCCGCTTTTAGCAAAAGAACCTGAGCGGGCCCGGGTGTGGAACCTGGGACTGAACCGGGATCGTTTCAGTAAGGAGGATTAACGATCCCATCGAAGGGTAAATTCCGAGAACCCCGTCATGCCTCACCGCATGGCGGGGTTTTTCTTTTGAGGTGGGGTTGTGTGCTAAAATTGAACCTGCGCCGCAGACACATCCATGCGATTGATCACTGCATGGGTGCCGCACCGCTTACCTCTACACTGCCGCGGCCGACGGATGTCCTGCCGCTCATGGAATCCCCGCCGGGGCCGGAAACGGTTATTGATGGCGTGCGCTACCTCTACTTCGCCGGGACCAGCTATCTTGGATTGTCGGGAAACGCGGAGGTTATCGCGGCGGGCTGTGAGGCATTGAAGAATTACGGCGTCCACACCGCGACGACGCGGGCGGGGTTCGGCACCAGCCCGCTGCTGCTTGAGGTGGAGCGCCGCACGGCGGAATTCTTTGGCACGGAGGCCGCTTTTTACTTTTCGTCAGGCTATACGGCCAATCACATTGCGGTGCAGGCTCTGGCCGCGCACGCAGACGCCGTATTTGTGGACGACGAAGCGCACTACTGCGTAGCGGAGGCTGCGCGACTCGCGGGTCTGCCGGTGCAGTTGTTCCGGCATCGCGATGTGGAGGATTTGAGATCAAAGCTCACGCCGGGAGTTCGTCCACTCGTCATGGCGGACAGCGTGGTGCCGTCCAGCGGACGTATTGCTCCCGTGCCCGACTATGTGAAAGTCCTTGCCGGCTTCGCGCCCGCGGTGCTGCACCTCGACGACGCTCACGGCGTTGGCATACTTGGCGAAAATGGGCGCGGCATCTATGACCACTTCGGACTCTGGCCGCATGTGAATGGCGGGCCTCCGCTCGACGGTATCACGCTCAGTATGTGCGGCACGCTGGCAAAGGCGCTGGGCGGATTCGGCGGAGTCATCCCCGGCACGTCCGCGTGGGTCGAGACCGTGCGGCGCGCCTCGCATTATTACGATGGTGCCAGCGCTCCGGCGGCACCGATCGCCGGCTGCTCTGCCGCAGCACTCGAAATCTGTCTGCGCGAGCCGGAGCGCCGGGAACGCCTCCGGAAAAATGTCCGGCAACTCCGCGACGGGTTGCGGGCGATGGGCATCGCTGTGGGCGACGAACCGACGCCGAATGTCGGCGTTGTCATCCGTGATGGTGCCACCATGCAGCAACTGCACAAGATGTTGAAGGCGCAGGGCATTCTCGTGCCCTACGTTCCCGCCTATTCCGGAACCGGGCCGTGGGGACTGATGCGCTTCGCCGTGTGCAGTGAACACACGCCGGAGATGATCGCGCGGCTCCTCGCAGCGGTGGCAACCATCCTGCGCGGCTTGTAGCTGCGGATCACTTTGCCTGCACGCGGTAGAACGCACGGACGTTCGGCGGCGCGGGATCAATGGCGTCAAATGTGCCGCCCGGCGAGGCGACACTCAGGCCGAGATCACTCCACGCACCGAGTTCGGTACTGCGCTGGAGGAGATAGCTGCGTCCGGGAGTTCCGGTGAGATGGATGGTGGCCGCGTCGTTGCCGGTGATGATGGGCGGTGCGGGCAGGGGATCGCTGCTGCCGGGACTGCCCTGACTGCCACTGCTGGCGCGCCAGCTTAGTTGCAGCGCCCAGGTATCCCATGCCGCGCTGTCGTTTTCAATGACGAGCGACGAGCCGCCGTGAGTGATCGGATACCAGGTGCCTTCATAGCGGAAGTCGAGGACCTCTTCCCCGGTGCTGTCCACGATACGGATGCGTTCACCGCTGTTGTCCAGCGCCCCCGTGTAGGTGCCGGCCACGGGAACCGCGCCATAGCGTTCGGCGAAGGCGGCGGGATTTTTCACGATGATGATGCGGCTGCCGGGGCTCAGGGTGGTGGCGGTGAAGGCGAAGGTGATGCCGTCGGTGAAGCGCGCCCCGTTCAAATTGAGCGGTGTCGCGCCGGTGTTCATCAACTCCAGAAACTCATACTCGCCGGCAACAAATGATCCGCCGGCGGGCGGGTCGAACATGATTTCGGTGATGCGGAGCGACTGCTGCGCGGGCGTGGGCGTAACCGGAGTAGTGAGTGTGGCCACGAGGCGGTCGTCCGTCAGGTTTGCCGGATCCACCGGGTCCCAGAGTTCGATGACCTCACCGCGCGCTGAGATGGTGCCGTTATAGCCGCCCTGAATGAATAACTGCTCGCCGCCTTTGGGCGAAACCGCGCGGGCGCGAAAAACGGTCTTCTTTGCGGCGACATACATTACGTCGTTGGCGCGCACGACGGTGCCGGATTCAAACGTGTGCTCAATGCCGCGCTTCAACTCCCAGCGGCTGAGGTCCACATCATAACTGTTGGGATTGCTGATCTGCACGAATTCCTCGTCCTGGTTTCCGCTCGCGGGCAGGTACTCGATCGTCCCGAAATTCACGGCGGCATTGGCAGGCTGGGCGGGTGGAATCTGAATGCCGGTGCCGAGCCCGTTGGCGGCGGAGAACGTCGTAAAGAGGCCCTGTGGCACGGTGGGCGAATTTGCATTCCGGCGGCTGGTGAAGAATGTTTTGATGCTGTTATTGTTCTGGCCGCTGTAGGCGGCGATTACCGGCGTGGTGGTGACGATGGGCGTCCAGAGAGTGTCCGCCAAAGCCTCCGGTGCTCCGGCTGTGGCGCCGAGCACGGTATCCATGAGCGTGCGCAGACGGCGCAGCATCATCGGGCGGATTTTGGCATCGTTGAAGGCGGCCTCCCAGAGATAGTTCCACTGGTGTTCGTTGCCGGATTTCCGGTGCGCCCAGTCCGCCTGGAAGGGATGGCCGACCCAGGGCGCAGCATCAAGAGCGAGGCCGAGGGTGCCGTCTTTGTCCCATGGCAGCACGTACCATTCTCCGCTGCCTTCGGTGTCGCGGTAGATGTAGAAGTTCTTCCTCGTGTCGTCGGTATCGGCGATGATGACACGGCAGGAGAGGTAGTTCACGAGATTCGCCAGGTTCACCATATCGAACATCTTCGTGGTGCGTGTCGCGGTGAATCCGGCGGGGAACGCGGGTGCCGCGTTAGGGTTGGTTCGGGTCCAGTCGTCCGGGCTGCTGCTGTGAATGGCGTTCACGAGTGCCTGGAGGTCGCTGTTGTTTTCAGTGAGCCGGGTGCGCTTCTGCACGCCGTCGGTGGAGTCGGAGAACACCGGCTCCAGAGTGCCGCGCTGGTCCATCTTGTAGAGTGCTCCGTCGCGGTCGAAACCCCAGCGATCGAGAAAGCGTTCGTCGGGCTGCTCTACATAGTAAGACACACCGCCACGGCCGCTGCCGGTGTCGAGCGTTCCATTTACGCGCATCATTACGGGGAAGGCAGCGAGAGAGGGATGCCCGGCGCGGCGGAACAACTCGAAGGAAATCGACGGGCGCGTGATAGTGTCCGGACCACCGAGACTGGTACCGTTGAGATTCGCCTCCTCCACACGACCCACGGTGGGATTGATGAGGCAATGGCGGCCGGAATTGAAGTCGAACTTCTTCGAGCCTGTTGAAGTCGCGCCGCCACGGAGGCGGATGAAGACGTTGTCGTACAACTCGCCGTTGAAGAAAACGGAGCCGCGAGTGCCGCCCCGCGTCGCGGCGGCGGCGGTGTTTTGTGCGAACCAGTACCAGACCGCGAGCGTGGTGGAGAAGCCCGTGGGCGCGAGCATGGTGCCGAAGTATTCCGGAGCGCTCTGGCCGGCGGTAAAGATGGGCCAGCGCGAGGCGTTGGTGCCCGTATCGGTGGCCGTAAAGAACCAGCGGACCATCGCTCCTTGCGTGTAGCCCGTGGCCGTTTTGGGAATGACGGCGGTAAAGATGCCGTCGCCTGCGGTGACATCGCTGCCGATACCGGTATCCGCCATCGCCGTCTGCTGCACCGCGCTGTATGCCGTGCGCCAGTTGAGCGTCACCGTGGCAATGGGGGAAAAGATTTCCTGCACGCGGCAGGTGATGGTCAGGTCATTTGCCGTTGTCGGTGCGGCGGGCGCAAAGGTTTCGTTGGAGATGGACGGCCCCGGTGTGCTGGTGCCGGTGGTGTTCACGTTGCCGGGCGTGGGCGTGGTGAGGTAAAGCGGCGAGCCGGAGTAGGTGCCCACGTCGGTGAGTTCGAGTTGCGCGAGCTGGAGGAAGTCGGAATCGGCGGCGGTGGCATTGAGGCCGTGGATGGCGAGCACGTTGGGCCCCGTTTGCAGGGCGCTGAAGCCATTGGTGAGGCTGAATGATTCAAACACGACCGCCTCGGCATTGCTGCTGGCCTCCGAAGCGCCGGAATTCCAGGTCAGCACCGCCGGCACATTGCCGCCCGCTACCGGCACGCCGTTCAGATACGCATGGAAGCCGTCGTCGTACTTCATCTTGAGCGTGATCCCGTCCACTGCCGCCGCATCCGCGACGGTGAACGGCAGGCGGTAGTAGGCGGACGCGTTGATGTTGTGCATGGCCGCCTCGACGTTCGTGGTGATGGACGGAGTGAGCGCAGGATCCGTCGCCGCCAGCGCATAACGCGCGGAGATTTCCGCAGCGGAGAAGGCGCGGGGGTAGATGGCCACTTCATCCACATCGCCGACGAAGCGGAAATTGACGGTGGTTTCGTTTTGTCCGCCGCCGATGCGCAGCCCGCGGGTGAGGTTTGCGTTGAAGACGGAGGTCGCACCCGTGCCCACCTGCGTGCCATTCACATAGAACCGTTTCACCGCTCCGTCGTAGGTGCCGGCAAGGTGAACCCACTGATTGAGCACCACTGCCGGGCCGGTGATGGGATCCCATGCGCCGGTGCCGCCGCTGCCGGTCCAGAATTGCCACGTGTTGGTGCCCGACGCATAGAAAATGTAGCCTGCGGTGCGCCCGGCGGTGTCGTCGCGCCCGGAAACTGCCGCGCGAAAGGTGCCGGCGCCCCCGGTGGCGCGCGCCCAGCATTCCACGGTGAAGACCGCCGGATTCAGCGCCGCAGAGTAAGCCGTCTGTATATAACCCGCGCCGCCCATGTTCAGCGCCTTGTTGTCCGGCGGCATCCCGGAGTAGGCTGTAGGACGGGGGCCGGCGGCCCCCAGAGTGTAGATGCCTGTAAACGTGCCCTCTGCCGCCGCGCCCGCCGTGCCTGCATTCGCTGCAATGGTGCCGCTGGTTTCCTCCAACCGGTAATAGCCCGCGGGGGCGTCATTCAGCACTTCGGCCGTCCAAATGGAACCCGGTCCTCCGGCTGGCTCAAAGCCAATGCCGTTCACCGCCGTCGTCCATGTGGAATCGTCGAATGCCGTGCCCGTCCACGCCGTTCCCTGCGTGCCATCCGCCGGCACCCGCAATTTGCCGGTGCTGCCCTGCTGGATCGGAGTCATCACCGTCGTCAGTGCCGCGGGGCCATAACTCACGTCAGGGATCTGCGCCGGATAGGCCGGCGCGTATTCTGTGGCGGCAGAAAGGTTGGGCCTCACCAGCGCGAGATACTCCCCGGAATTGCTGAGGCGGAAATTCGTATGCAGCGGCTGCCCGGCGACCTTCCGGTTCTTATTCGACGCCCACACGAGCAGATAGCCGCGCGCGGGAACGCTAACGCCGGAGGGAAAGGACCACTTTTGCAGGTCGAGGGCGTCATCCGTGAGCGCCCAGTCGTCCAGGCTCACCGGGGCAGCAGTCGGATTGTGCAGTTCGATCCAGTCGTTGAACCCCCCATCCTCGTCTGCGAGCGTCCGGGTGTTGTCTGCCATGAACTCGGTGATGACGACCTGTCCGCCGGCCGCGAGGACGCTGCCAAGCAGCGCAAGAAGTGAGTAAAAACTTTTTTTCATTCGGGGAACAATGTTGCCCCGGTGGTAGCAGAACGGATACCGCACCGCTACTGATTAGCCCGTCAGTGCTGATGGTTTTCCGCTCCCGGGCACCATCGCCCGCACATTCACCGCGTTTCAGCAGACCAAAGTCACGCCTGACGCCGGTGGTGCAGCATTGCCCCTGCCGGCAGGAGCAGGAGGCCCACCGAGCCATGCCCGGGAATGGCCTCGCCAGAGAAACGCACTTTACCAGGCAGGAGAAGTTAGCCGGGAACTTGTTTTTGTATGCGGACTGGCCCTTGAGCATGGTGAATGTGGATGCGCCCGGCTCATCGAGCGCGAACCTCCGCAGCCTCGGCCATACCCGTTGCCCGAGCCCGATATTTCCGCTCGATGCCAACGTTACCTTTACACCGAAGGCAAAATTGGTTCAGCGTCAGCGTCACCAAACATAACTAAACACCCACCCATGAAGATTCGCGAAATTCGCTGTGCCGGCCTGCGCGGCGCCACCCCCGAAGGCGGCTGGAGCAATGAGTTACGGCCGGAAGACTGCGTCCACACGCTCGTCGCCGTCCACACCGACGAAGGCGCAGTCGGCCTTGGCAGTGTCTTCACCAACGACGCGCTCGTGCGCGCGGCACTCGCGGTGATGGCGCCGCTCTATCTAGGCGAGAACGCGCTGGAGCCGGAGCGTGTCAGCGAAAAGCTGCACCAGAATACGTTTTGGCTAGGCCGTGGGGGCTCCATGACGCACGCCATCAGCGGCGTGGACATCGCGCTGTGGGATTTGCTCGGACAGGCCACCGGGCAGCCGGTCGGGCGCCTGCTGGGCGGACGCTATCGTGAGCGGGTGCAGCCCTATGCATCGCTGCTGATGGCTGAACCTGAGAAGCTGCGCGACCACCTGCTCGCGGTAAAGGCGCAGGGTTTTCGCGCGTTCAAAATCGGCTGGGGACCGTTTGGCCGCCGCAACGCAGCGACCGACCGGGCCATCGTGAAAGCCGCGCGGGAAGCGGTTGGACCGGACTCGCGCCTGATGGTGGACGCGGGCGGCAGCGACGCGTTTTGGCCTAACGGTTACAAATGGGCGCTCAACACCGCGAGGATGCTCGCGGACTACGACGTGCATTGGTTCGAAGAAGCGCTCGTGCCCGATGCTATGGAAGACTCCGTGAAACTGCGTGAACATTCACCCGTACCCATTGCCGGCGGCGAGGTGCTCGCGCGACGGCAGGCGTTTCAGCCGTGGCTGGAGGCGCGCGCGCTCGACATCGTGCAGCCGGACGTGACAAAAGTCGGCGGCATCAGCGAGGAGCGCCGCATCGCGTGGATGGCGCAGGAGCACGGGGTCCGTTTCATTCCGCACGGCTGGAATACCGCGGTCGGTCTCGCCGCCGATCTGCACCTCGCCTCCGCCTTCCCCGCCACCGACCTCGTGGAGTATCTCACCGGCTCGCCTTTCATTGATGAAATCACCGCGGGCGGATGGCAGATCGATGCCGACGGGATGCTGGCGATTCCAAACAAGCCCGGCCTCGGTCTCACACTCGACACCGACGCCGTCAAAAAATACACCGGCGGCGAACGACTGCTGGAGCCATGAACGCCGGACCGCGCTGCTGACAGGGCCGAAGGCCGTGCAGAAGCACAGTCCAACCCCAGTTCGGAGGGTGGGGACATGCTTCTGCATGTCCTCCGCCGCTCTGGGGAATGCGAAAGCTCAGTTATCGCGAAGTTCTATCATCAAGAGACGGACATTCACCTCTGGTCTCATCCTGGTAATCCGCGAGTGGAAGCCCTTTTCCGGTGGGATCCTCGGTTCCTGGGACCATTCAATTTCACAAGCCTCCAAGGTTCTCCGCCCCGGGGGCTTTTGGTTTTGCAGTCTCGAGGTCCTCCGGCCACACCTTCAACCCGTAGCCCCGCGCCTCGCCTTTGTGACGGAAGATCCTCTTCTTAAGGTGCGAAATGTCGTTGGTCCCAGTCTCCCCATTACGGTTCACCTTCGCCGCAAAGTGGAATCCCGATGCCACCGCATCCGCCACCTGCAATCCCGCCAGCCCGGAGTGCTCCACCGAATGAACTCAGTCCGGACCAATCGGGCATCCTTGCTTTTGCCGCACGAGCCATCTATTCCTGCAAGCAGGGCGGTGAGTGGTTGTCACCGTGGACGGACAATCCAAGTGCCGCGATTGCCAGCGTGAGCCGCGTGGAGGCCCTCGGTTTTCCTGGCATCAGCGAAGAAGAAGAGAGCGCCATCCGACCGCGCCGGCAAAAGAAAATGGGAACCGCCGACGCCATCATCGCCGCGACCGCTCTGGAGTTTGGTCTGCCGCTGGTGACAAGAAATGTGGACGATTTTAAACATATCGCAGAACTGGAAATCAATAACCCCTTTGCGGAGCAGCACGACTGACGCCCGCGCCGCAGGCGCATAAAAAGCGGTGGGGCGCGGCTCCTGCCAAGCCCACTTCAAGACAGCCGGCGTCTCAGCGCCAGCCCGCAGGTTTCCAAGCCCGCAGGTTCCCAGGTAACTTCTCGCTAGATACAGGGTGTCTCGTTAAGCTCTACTATCCCGAGCCGGACAGTCACCTCGTCGCCGCCCTCTGGCGCCCATCGCGCTCGGATCGCAATCAGGGCGCAAACAGTTCGCCGAGTGTATCCAGCACTGCCGTGGCGGCAGCGCGGTCTATTTTGCCGAGGCGCTTGACCAGCCGCGTCTTGTCCACCGCGCGTATTTGATCCAGCGCGATCTCACCGGTCTTTCCCTGGAAGGTCACGGACGGGCGTGTGGGCCAGCGGCGGCGCACGGTGGTCATGGGCGCGATGATGACCGTGACCAGCGCAACATTCACGTCATCCGGCGAAACGATTACGCAGGGCCTCGTCTTCGCCGTCTCCGCGCCCTGAGCGGGATCCAGCGCGACCAGAAACACCGCGAACCGCTCAATCACCATTGCCACTCCTCCGCATCAAACTTGTTCTGCACCTGCCGCGCCTCCGCCAGTTCGTCCGTGCGGGACTTCGGGCTGCGAAACGCCTTCGCCCAGCCCTCGCGTGGTTTGCGACGGGGCTTCAGCAGCAGGCCCTCAGGGGTCGTCTCTACTTCGAGTCCGTAAGGCCATGCGCCGGGGGAGAGCGTTTGCGTCTTCATCGGGCCATAGTCCGTCATGGCCCGCGCGGCGTCAAGAACAGCCGACAGAACAACCGATGCTCGTGGTCCGTCGCCAGTTTCAATGCTTCGGCCGATCAGGAATCCCCCGCCGCCGCAGGCGCATAAAAACGGTGGGGCGCGGCTCCTGCCAAGCCCACTTCAAGACAGCCGGCGTCTCAGCGCCGGGCGGCGCGGAGCCGGGTGGACAGCACCCAACGCCCTCCCGGCGAAAGCCATCACCCAAACCCTCTTGCACTGCGGAAACGCTCCTGATTGGCTCCCGCCGCGGACACTTCCTCTGCCGGCTCCGCAATGCTCCGCGCCTCCTCCGCCCGCGGAATCGTCGGCTCAGACGCAGCGTTCGCCCCACCGGCTTTAAGGCTCCGCTCCGCCTCCCCTCTGTAACCCCTCGCGGCATCGCCACGCGGAACAGATTCCCCAGGGAAGAGTTCATGGGCAACTGATCCCCACCCTAATGGAACATTGGGGATGTTGGCCGGACCCGGCAGAGCACGACGCTCAAGCAGTTCAGTTCCAGCGACTTCTTCAATTACTGGTGTGGCCCGTTGTTGCTCGATGAACGAACTCCGGGAAAGCTCCGACTACGAATTGCACCGGCTCACCGAACGGTCGCGGGAGTTCTTCGATGAGACGGTGAGCCGGCACCTTGAGAGCCTTGAGATGGAACTGACGGCGCTGCAAACTGAGGCGGAAAAGCTGGCGCGGGAGATTGAGGAACTGACGGGAGAGCCGGCAACGGGTATCGAGTAGATTCAAAGAAAGTCTCGTGCTGAATGCGCCTTAAATTCACCGCGACGGTGTCACGGGGCTGTCGCACTTGGCGAGTTCACGCAGTTCCGCCGCGCCGCTGAGCACGCGAATCTTCAACTGATAGCGCCGGCATTCTCCTGGCTCCAGGAATTGCTCCGCGAGCCTGGACTTGTCCCGCGACGGGCCGAGCAGCGAGCCGGAGAACGGCTCGATCCCGCTGACGAAACTTCCGCGCGGGCCATAGTGCTGCCAGTTGGCGAGCCGCGGCAGTGCCTTTTTCGGATAGCTGATTTCCAGGCCGAGTTTCAGTTTGTCGTTGATGAGCCCGGTGCGGCACGAACCATCGCGTTCCGCTGCGGTGTCCACGATCAGCCCGCGCTCGCCGCTGCCGGCGTGCTGGGTTAGTCCATCCGGAACGCGTTTGAGGCGATTCATCGCCGCGGCGCTGAGCGGCTGCACAATGTCCTGGCCGGGAGGCGGTGGAACGACCCAATACTCCGCTTTGCCGCGGTAGATAAAACGCGCGCCTTCGTCCAGTAGTGGGTAGCCGAGGTTGCAATGATAGAGCCAGTGGTGCGCCGCCCGCGTGTCGCCGCGATTCGTCACCTCGTCCTCGATATGTATCTCCGGCAGGCCGAGAGTGCAGCGGATGGTGCGGCGAATCTCAAACACCGGGCCGAACATCCGGGAGTCGCGGATCAAGAGAGTAAGCTCCATGTCGAAACGTTCACGTTGCGGATCGGGATTGCGGATGGTCTCCACCTGCGCGGGCTGGCTGGAATAGCGGCCGTGCAGTGAAGTCATCGCACCATCCACTTCCCGCGGACCGCCCAGGTATTCCGGGCCGCATGTCGTCACCAGCCCGCCCGCCCAGCCGCGCAGCCATTCCACGCCCCCGTGATAAGCAGGATTGGGCGGCAGCAGACCATTGGGCGTCAGGTAGGCGAGCGCAAACTGGTTGAAGCTCGCGTCCACGATGTCGCCGCCGCGGTCGAGCGCGACGGTGAAGCGCAGGCCGGCACCGGTATCGAAAAGAGCCACTCGTGTCGCGCAACCGCCGCCCGCCCCCGGCGAATCAAGGGAGCCCGTGCGGATGCCGCCTAACTGGAGTGGGTTTTCAAATTTGGTGAGGTCCGGTTTCATCCTGCGAGGCGATCACCAGACTTTCATCAGCACAATGGAGGAACACAGCCGGGAATCGGAATCTTTGATTCACCGGGACACCGCCCGGTAGAAGGATCTCGCCTGCGGGCTGGTGTCGAGAAATGGCAGCATTCCGTCCGCGTCGGCGGTCATATTCTGCAGCGGTTCCCATGACTCCATGTCAGCGCTTCGCTGGATGGTCGAGGGCTGGCCGGGGGTGACCTGGAAAAGCAGGGCGATATCACCATCCGGCTGCACCGCCATCTGTGCAGCGGTCGCTTCCTGCGGGTCGCCGGTGCCGATGAAGACCGTGATGGTGCCATTCACACTCCCGCCCTGACCGTCAATGACGGTGACCGCAAACGAGTCGAATCCGATGAATTCCGCGGGTGGTATGCAGGTTACTGCGCCACCCGCAAGGCCGACGGTGCCGCCCATGGTGCTTGATGCGGAGACGGCGGAAACGGTGAGCGTGCCGCCATCAGAATCCTCAGCCTTGGCAAGAATCTTCGACACCGGCACATTGAACGGAGTGTTCTTGCGTGCCTTTGCGACATACCCGGAGAACGTCGGCGAAACATTCTCAAATACGTCGGTGATGGTAACGGTGAACTGATTCTCGAAGGGCAGCCCGCCGGCGTCCACAGTCCGCACGCGTATCGTGTAGCTGTTCTTTGTCTCGAAGTCGGCTGGGGCATTCAGTTTCAGTTCATTTCCGGCGATCGTGAAGTGGGCATTGTCCGTGCCGCCGGCACCGGATGCCAAAGCAAAGGTGAGGGTGACCGACTGCCCGGCGTCAGGATCGCTGCCACTGAGCGTGCCCACCGTGGCGCTGGCCGCGTTGTTCTCCGCGATGGTGGCGGCGCTCAGCGCAATGGCGGTCGGCGCTTCATTCACGTCCGTGACCGTGATCACGAAGAAGTCTTCAACCGTGAGTCCCGGCGTGCCAGTGTCCGTGGCCCGGACCCGCACCGAATAACTGCTCTGCGTTTCAAAATTTGCGCCGGGCGTGAGTTTCAGTTCATTGCCGGCGATGGTGAAGCTGGCATTGTCCGTGCCGCCGGTGCCGGCTGCCAAAACAAAAGTGAGGGTGGCCGACTGCCCGGCGTCAGGGTCGCTGCCACTGAGCGTGCCAACGGTGGAACCGGGCAGACTGTTTTCGGGAATGGTGGCGGCGCTCAGCGC
>JANNVM010001179.1:0-2046 GCA_031414455.1 Verrucomicrobiota bacterium | reverse complement strand
CCGCGAGGTTGGCCACGCAGTTCGCCCGCGCCTTTGGCGACCGCAAGAGCTTCACCTATTACTGGCCGGGCGCCGAGCGCATCGCCGAGGCCGTTTCCGCGCCGATCAAGAACAAGTCGCACACCATCGAGACCACGCTCGATCTCAAAGGCACCGAAGAAGGCGTCATCGTCGCGTGCGGCGGTGTGAATGGCGGCTACACGCTGTTCATCGCCGACGGCAAGCTGCATTACGACTACAACTTCTTCAACTCCGTGCGCTACGCCATCGTCTCGCCCGCGCTGCCGAAGGGGAAGGTGGACCTCAAGTTCAACTTCGTGAAGACCGGCGTGCTCAAGGGCACCGGCGAGTTGTATGTGAACGGCAAGAAAGTCGCGGAAGGCGCCATTGATAAAACGGTTCCCGGCACTTTCTCGCTCAGCGAGACCTTCGATGTCGGCGTGGACAACGGCACGCCCGTCTCCGCGAACTACAAGGAGAAGGATCACTTCCGCTTCACCGGCGAGATTGACAAAGTCGTCATCAACCTGATCCCCGACGCGGCGAAATAGCCCGCGAATCGGGCAGATGAAGTGATTCGATTGTGAAACACGCGGGCTGTCCAAGTGGGCGGCCCGCGACTTCACCAGCGAAAAACAGAAGACCTTGAAAAAGAAATCGCCCGCACTCCTGTTCACCGGCTACGCCCCGCTGCTCGCGGACTTGAAGGCGCGTGTCCGCACGGCGCAGGTGAAGGCGGCGTTGTCGGTGAACCGCGAGTTGATTCTGCTCTACTGGCACATCGGGCGGGAGATTTTGCGGGCGCAGCGGGCGGAGGGCTGGGGCACGAAGGTCGTGGAGCGGCTGGCGAAGGACTTGGCGGCGGAGTTCCCGGAGATGGGCGGGTTTTCTTTCCGCAATCTCATGCGGATGCGGACTTTTGCCGGTGCATATGGAGGGCAGACAATTTTGCCACAGCCTGTGGCAAAATTGGCTGAAATCGTCATCAAGGCTGCAATTGTCGCACAGCCTGTGGGACAATTTGAAGTCGCTCCGCCCGAACCACTCGCGCTGCTGCCGTGGGGCACGAACATTTTGCTCATCGAAAAGCTCAAAGACCCCACCGTGCGCCTCTGGTATGCGCGCAAGACGCTGGAGCACGGCTGGAGTCGGGCGGTGCTGACGGTGCAGATCGAAACGAAACTCCATGCACGCAGCGGCAAGGCCGTCACGAACTTTGAGCAGACCCTGCCTCCCGCACAATCGGACATGGCGCGCGAGGTGTTGAAAGACCCTTACACGTTCGACTTTCTCTCGCTGTCGGAGGCGGCACACGAGCGCGACCTGGAGCGCGGATTGGTGGAGCATATCCGGCAGTTCCTGCTCGAACTGGGCGCGGGCTTTGCATTTGTCGGGCAGCAAGTGCGGCTCGAAGTCGGCGGCGAGGATTTCTCGCTCGATCTGTTGTTTTACCATCTGCGGCTGCGCTGCTTCGTGGTGGTGGATTTGAAGATGAAACCGTTCGAGCCGGAGTTTGCCGGAAAGATGAACTTTTACCTTTCCGCCGTGGATGACCAGATGCGTCATGCGGACGACGCCCCGACCATTGGGCTGCTGCTGTGCAGGGACGCGAAGAACAAACTCAAGATCGAGTATGCGTTGCGCGATGTGAAGAAGCCCATCGGCGTGGCGCAGTGGCAGACTCGCCTGGTGGAATCACTGCCGAAAAAATTGAGCGGCTCACTCCCCACGATTGCCGAATTGGAAAACGAACTTCAAAAAAATAAACCATGAAACGAATACCCATACGACACCTCGCCGCCGCGCTCGGTTGGGTGGGCGCACTCGCCATCACAACTTTCGCCGAAGATGCGCCGAAGATGAAGATGACGACGGCCATTCCGCCGGAAATCACCACGCCCGACAGCGTCGAGACCCGCCTCGGCACGCTCAAGTTCTTCGACGGCTTCCCGGACGACGCCACGGTCGAGAGAGTCTATGACAACCTCGACTTTCAGCGCGGGGTGGAGGCCTTTCTCACGGGCTTGCCCGGCGCGTCGCTGGTGG
>JANNVM010001178.1:0-1583 GCA_031414455.1 Verrucomicrobiota bacterium | reverse complement strand
TGGGTCACTATGAAGGCGAACACCGCCGTCTGCCTGATGCTGACAGGAATAGCGGTGGCCCTGCTGCGCGAGGAACACGGCCCGCCCTGGCAACGCCGGCTCGCGCACTCTTGTGCGCTGATCGTCATCACCGCCGCCGACAGCGTGACCGCAGCGCGGTTGGCCATCGCGGAGGGATCATTTGATGTCGTGCTCAGCGATTTGGGACTGCCCGATGGCACCGGCCTCGACGTGGCCGCCGCGCTGCGTGAGAAATCTGCCGTCCCCGCTATCGCCATGAGCGGCTACGGAATGGAGGCGGACCTTTCGCGCAGCCGGGCCGCCGGTTTCAATGAACACCTCGTCAAGCCGGTCACTGCAGCGGCGCTGCGCGCCATGCTGGCACAAATGAGCGGAACCATTACTGCCCCGCCGTGGTCAGCCGGCGAAGCGGAGGTCGCGGAGTTCTGAGGCTGCACGATGTTCAGTGCATAACATACATTGCTCCGCAGCGTGTATCCCAAATGGGCCAAAGCTCATTACCGCCGCCAACGCTGAACTGAAACCAATTGCCGAGGGCATGGGCATCAAGCCCGCGGAACATGCCGATGAGAAGGCCGGGCAAAAATGCAAGGAACTGAAAGAGCGCAGCGGCAAGGAGTTCGACACCGCCTTTCTGGAACATATGTCCAGGTGCCATGACAAAAGCATCGCCTTGTACGAGGCCGGGAAGAAAGTGGCCAAAGCAGAGTCGGTGGTTGCCTGTATTGATAAGACCCTGCCGGTCCTGAAAGTCCACACCGCCACCATCCGTCAGCTTCATATCGGCACGCGCCCGGATGCAGGTGCCGCCCCTGCGAACGACAATCCGCAGCCAGGCACCAAGCGCTAAACTTCTTTTCCGGCTTCGGGCCATTACAGCCGTGCCAGTGCGCCGGAGCCCGCCGGAACGCCAGCAACATTAGCGTAAATCAGGGCCGGGCCGGGGTGAAAACTTCCGGCCCGGCCTTTCTCTGGCATGAAGCCGCTCCCCTGCCCTTTTGCTCGTTCGCCGTCCTCTTTCCGCTAACGCGGACGCGCGGCTGCGGACCCGCCGCCCCCCACGGGCGCATGGTCGCCCGGAGCGCCCTCAGCGGGCTGTGGAGTCAGGAGGCCCGCGGACTGGCCAGTTATTCCAATGTCAGTGCGCCGGCCGGCGGCAGCTTCTGCTTAAGAGAGAGCACCGGGGGCGAAGAGAGAGCCGTGCTTTTTCACCCGAGCGAGCACGGCTGAGCGCTATCACCTATTCAGAGCAGACCGGGCGGAGTCCGCCGGGTGTCATCCGTTCTGTTGGCGGACCACAGGGGTTGTATGTAGATCCCGGGAGCGGGGCGGCTGGTGGTACAAGTCTTGCAACCACGGCAACAGAAGTTGCCATCGTGGCTTCTCTATAAAATTCAAACACCCCACTACCATGAACATCCTCGGAACAATCCTCATCGGCCTCATCATCGGCGTCATCGCCAAACTCCTCATGCCAGGCAAGGATCCCGGCGGCTGGGTTATCGCCATCATCCTCGGCCTCGCCGGTTCCTTCCTGGCGGGATTCCTCGGGCGCTCCATGG
>JANNVM010001177.1:0-4250 GCA_031414455.1 Verrucomicrobiota bacterium | reverse complement strand
CTGCGGGAGAAGCTGACGGTTATGGCCCGCGACGTGAAACGACCGGCGACGGTGCGCCTTCCGCTGATGCTGGCGCTAAGTCCGACCACACCCACGGACGAGGAATTTTCGCTGCTCATGGCGGCCCTGAATCCATCGGCTGCGCCGGATTCAGTGAACGCGTCGCTCGCCCCAGTGTCCGCTGCGGTCATCGCGAAGGCCACCCTGACCAGCGAACACCTGTCCGTGCTGACGGAAGTTCTCCCCCAGATAGGGCTGCTGCACCGGCCGCAGCTCCTGCGCGCGTTTTCCAAAGCCTCCGATGAGTCGCTCGGCCTGGCGCTGGTGGGACAGTTGGAGAAAAGCGGGGCGCTCAACACCCTGTCCACGCAGGATCAGACAGAGTGCCTCGGGAAATTCCCTGACAAAGTGCAGCAGCGCCTCGCGGCGGCGCGGGCGAAGCTCAACCAGGGTGCCGGGCAACAGAAGGCCCGGCTTGATGAACTGGAGAAAACATTGCCTGCCGGTGATTCTCTACGCGGAAAGGTCGTCTTCCAGCATGCCAAAGCATCGTGTGTGCTGTGCCACCAGGCGGGATACTTCGGCAAACATATCGGCCCTGACTTGAGCAAAATCGGAGGCATCCGCACGCAGAGGGATTTGCTGGAGGCCATCGCTTACCCGTCGGCGAGTTTCGTGCGCAGCTACGAGCCGGTGGAGGTGAAACGGAAGGACGGCACCCTGGCCTACGGGATTGTCAGGAATCAGAATGCTCAATCGGTGACGCTCACCACGGGCGCAGTGACGCCGGATGTGACCGTTTCCACCGCCGATGTGGCCGCCATGAATCCTGGCGCGGCGTCGCTGATGCCGCAGGGTATTGATCAAATCCTGACGCCGCAGGAGTTGGCGGATTTGGTGGCGTTTTTGATTTCGCTGCAGTAAGTCAGCGCGGGTGAGCTTGCCCTCCGGTGGCCGGTTTGGTTTGGGTTGGGCGGGCGTCCCGCCTGCCCGGTTGCCGCATCCTGCGGCAACCGCCTTTCGGCAGGATGCCGAAAGGGGCAGGCGGGACGCCCGCCCTACCCTTGCAATGCTCTGCACTGCCGCCAGACTCGGCGGCCATGTCTCCCGTGATCCGCAGGATTTCGTATGCGGCGGCTGCCTTTGCAGCGGCCTTTGGTGTGCTGTGGCTGGTGGACCGGGAGGTCTTTCGAAAGCGCGGCGGTGACGCGGGGCCTGACCCGTTTACGGCTGAGGAACGGCCCCGCGTGGACATGGGGCAGTTACCGGTCTCCATGGCGCTGAGTGACGAGCAGGCGCTGGTGGTGGAGCGGGTGACCCCGGGGGTGGTGAGTATCCAGGTGGAGCGGCAGCGTGCCGTTTCAGAGGACGGCCCGTTGAAGCCCGACGGCACCGCCGCGACCGTCGAGCGTTTCGTCACCGAGCCGGGTGTAGGCTCCGGAGCGATCGTTTCCAAAGAGGGGCATGTCATCACCAACTGGCACGTCGTGGACGGCGGCACCGACCGGATTTTCGTCACGCTGAGTGGTGAGGAAGGGGCGCGGCGGGCGACACTTGTGGATAAAGACGACCAGATAGACATTGCACTGCTCAAGGTGGAACCGAGGCTCCCCGGCGAAGAATTTCCGGCGCTGCGATTTGGCGACTCTGACAAAATGAAAGTGGGGCATTTCGTGCTGGCGATGGGCAGTCCGTTCAATCTTCGCGGCACCGTGACGTGGGGAATCGTCAGTTCCCGGGACCGCCGTGTTAGCGACACGCTTACGGCTTATCTCCAGACGGACTGCACGATCAATCCCGGCAATTCCGGCGGGCCGCTGGTGAATCTCCAGGGAGACATCATCGGGCTCGTGACACGGAAACTTCAGGGACCGGAGGAAGCCGTGGCCGCCGAAGGCTACGGCCTCGCCATTCCCGGCAACGATGTGCTGGAGACGCTGGACCGCCTGCGCAGCAAAGGCCGCCCGCGCCTTTATCACGGACTCACGGTCGAAGACTGGCCGAAAGTCCCGGCCTCGCAGGAAAAGTCATCCGAGGCCGTCGTGATCACCGGTGTTACCCGGCGCTCGCCGGCGGAGAAGGCGGATCTGCACCAGGGCGATGTTATCGAATCGGTAAACGGGACAAGAGTGTCAGGGCTCAGCGAATGGCGGCGCGCCCTGCGCGAGCAGAAGGTCGGCGGGACGGTGGCACTCGCCGTGCGCCGCGGAAAGGAGGTGAAGCAGATGAGCCTCGTGATTGAGGACTTCGACAAGGCCGTACCCCGGGAGTCAGGCGTAAAAGTCCGTGGAGTGACTGTCCGCGTGCTGCGCCGCATGGAGCGTTATTTGCTGGCGCTCGCTGAGCCAATTGGCCTCGCAGTGGAGCAGGTGGAGGCGGATTCGCCATTCACAGCCGTGCTCAAGAGCGGGATGAACATCCTGTACGTTTCCACTCCCGACCGAAAGGAGGTAACGAGCGTGGCCACGCCGGCGGAGTTCGCGGCAGCGCTGGATTCTACAGCCGCCACTGGCGGATTTTTTGTGCTGGGCGCTTCCGGCGAGCGGGACCAGTGGATGGAGTTTATGCCGTTACCATAACAATGCCTGCGAAACGAAAATCCAAAAACGACGATCAGCCTGATCTCTTTGCCTTGCCTTGCCCAACTGACCCGATCCGCCTGATCGAGCCCACAGGCGCGCGCCCGGCCAGCCTCACGGAAGAACTCGCCGCCTTCTGTGAGTTCGGAGAAAAAACCATCGTCCAGGAACTCACCGTGCCCGGCTGTCAACCGGTGCCGGTTTTTGTGAATGAATTCTGGACCGCGGGCCAGCGGCAGGCGCACTCGCTGCATGAGGTCAGCTACCGTGCATGCTTCAAACCGCAGTTGCCGCGGTTCTTTATTTCGAGATTAACGCAGCCCGGGGATGTCGTGTACGATCCCTTCATGGGGCGCGGCACCACCTTGATCGAGGCCGCGCTCATGGGCCGTGTCCCGTGGGGATGCGACATCAATCCGCTGAGTCCCATCCTCGTCCGCCCGCGGCTGCATCCGCCGGGTCCTGACGAACTCGCCAAACACCTCGCTCCGCTGCCGCTCAATCTCGAGGTGGAATCGCGCGACGACCTCAGCGTCTTCTATCACCCCGAAGTGCTCCGCGCGGTTAGCAGCATGAGGCACTACTTTCATGAGCCTCTCCGCGACCTGACAGATGGCTGGCTCCGCATGGTGGCCACCAACCGCCTCACGGGCCACAGCCCCGGCTTTTTCTCCGTCTATTCCCTTCCCCCTAACCAGGCTGTCTCTGTCAAGAGCCAGATCCGCATCAACGAGAAGCGCAACCAGACCCCGCCGCCGCGGGATATCCGCGCCATCCTGCTCAAGAAGAGCCGGCAGCTTCTCAAGGATCTGACGCCGTTCGAGCGCGACACCCTCGCCGCCGTCTCCTCACAGGCGAGACTGCTCACCGGCTCCTGCGACGCCACGCCGCAACTGCCTGACAACAGCATCTCCCTTGCGGTCACCTCGCCGCCGTTCCTCAACGAAGTCCAGTACGACCTCGACAACTGGCTGCGCTGCTGGTTCAACCACATTGATTCCAAAGCCATCGCCATCTGGCAGATCAAGAAGCCGGAGCAGTGGCAGGAAAAAATGACGGGTGTCTTCCGTGAGCTGCGCCGCGTCCTCAAACCCGGCGGTCACATTGCCTTTGAAGTCGGCGAAGTCCGCGGCGGCAGCGTGAAACTGGAGGAACTCGTCGTGCCCGCCGCGGTCGCCGCCGGCCTTGAGCCCGTGCTCATCATGATCAACGCCCAGGAGTTCACCAAGACGAGCAACTGCTGGGGCATCAACAACCAGGAAGACGGGACCAACACCAACCGCATCGTGCTGCTGCGGAAGCGGTGATCCCGCATGCCCGGAGGCAGCACCGTTGTGGCAGGCTCGCCTCGCATGTCCAGTCAAAGGAAGTAGTATAGATCCCTGTAACCTCTTTCGTGCCGTGGGGCGTCTCGCGGATCAGGCAATCCGAACATCCTTCCCTCACACGGTCATGAATCCCGCACCTTACGACTCCCGCCAGCACGGCTGGACCAGGCGCGACGCGGCGCACCTCCTCCGGCGCACGCAGTGCGGTGCCAGCGAAGCGGAGGTTTCGCGGGCGCATCATGACGGGCTGGAAAAGACACTGGACCGGCTGTTCACACCGCCGCCGGAAGAGGCGTCCTTTACTGAGACGGCGGCCCTGCTGCGGCAGACGGCGGGTGACTCG
>JANNVM010001176.1:0-5665 GCA_031414455.1 Verrucomicrobiota bacterium | reverse complement strand
GTCCAAAGCTGCTCGGCCTTGCTTTTGTGGATCACACGACGGGCGAATTTCGCGTGGCGGAGTATGCCGACATTTCGGAGTTGATGGATGAAATTGGCCGGCTGCAGCCGGCGGAACTGCTGCATCCGGACGATCAGTTGGGTGAATTCGGTGCTCTGAAAGGCGCGACGGCACTGGAGCCGTGGCCGTTCCTCTACGACCAGGCGCATCACCTGCTGCTGGAGCATTTTAAGGTTCAGTCGCTCGACGGATTTGGCTGTGCGGGTATGAAAGCGGCCGCCAGTGCGGCGGGGGCGATCCTTTATTACATCCGCGACGTCCTGCGCCGGAATGTAACGCACATCCGCCGGATGCAGGCGGCGGGGAACGATAAATGTGTTATCATTGATGCCGCGAGCCGGGCAAATCTAGACCTGGTCAGCCACCGCAGCGGCGCGGAAAACACGCTGCTCTATGCGCTCGACCGCACGAATACACCGATGGGTGCGCGGCGGCTGCGCGACTGGATTCTCCATCCGCTCCGCGAACTGGAGCCGCTCCGCGCGCGGCAGGATGTCATCGAGGCGCTCATCGCGCAGCCGTTCATCCTGACAAAGTGCCGCGAGACGCTGAAGGAGATCCGCGACATTGAGCGCACTCTGAGCCGCCTCAACCAGGCCGGTAACGCGCGTGACATGCAGGTGCTCGGTCAATCGCTGAAGCAGATGCCGGACGTTCGCGCGCATCTCGAAGCCCTTGGCGGCGGGTTGGCGCTGGTCGAAGAACTCGCGCCGCGGCTGCGGGACTTCACGGAAGTAACAGACCTCATCGCGCGCGCCATCGTGGACGAACCTCCCGGAACCACAAAGGACGGCGGCATTTTCCGCGACGGCTGGCTGACCGAACTGGACGAAATCCGCCGCGGCTCAACCGACGGCAAGCAATGGATTGCCGACCTGCAAACACGCGAGATCGAGCGCACCGGCATCAAGAGCCTCAAGGTGAAATTCAACGCCGTGTTCGGTTACTTCATCGAGATCACGAAGTCGAATCTCGGCAGCGTGCCGATGGACTACACCCGCAAACAAACGACGGCCAATGGCGAACGTTACATCACGCCGGAACTCAAGCAGATGGAGGACAAAATCCTCGGAGCCGACGAGCGCACCAGGCGCATCGAGTTCGAGGAATTTCAGAACCTGCGCACCCGCGTGCTTCAGCACATGGACGCCATTCAGGACACCGCCGATGCGCTCGCCGTGGTGGATGTGCTCTGCGGCCTGACAGAAACCGCGCGCCTCTTCAATTACTGCCGCCCGCTGCTCAACGAATCGCTGTCGCTCTACATCAAAGACGGCCGGCATCCCGTGCTCGATCAAAACCTGACGGAAGAAAAATTCGTCCCCAACGACGTGCTCCTGGAACCAAACGAGAATCGCCTCATCATTCTCACCGGTCCCAACATGGCCGGTAAATCGACCTACATCCGCCAGGTGGCGTTGCTCACGCTCATGGCGCAGACCGGCAGTTTCATTCCCGCGGCGCAGGCGGAGATCGGGCTGGTGGACCGCATCTTCACGCGGGTCGGTGCCAGCGACGACCTCTCGCGCGGCCAGTCCACCTTTATGGTCGAGATGAACGAGACCGCCGCCATCCTGAACAACGCCACGGACCGCAGCCTCGTCATTCTCGACGAAATCGGCCGCGGCACGGCGACATTCGACGGCCTCGCCATCGCGTGGAGCGTCGCCGAACACCTGCACGACGAAGTGAAGTGCCGCACCATTTTCGCCACGCACTATCACGAACTCACGGCTCTCAGCGACAAGCGCCCCGCCGTCAGGAACGCCAACGTCGCTGTGCGCGAATGGAACGACCGCATCATCTTCCTCCGCAAAATCATCTCCGGCGCCGCCGACAAGAGCTACGGCATTCAGGTCGCCAGGCTCGCCGGCCTCCCGCAGCCGATCATCGAGCGCGCGAAGCAAATTCTCGCCAAACTCGAAGCCCCCAGCCAGAAGCCGGATGCCGCTGCGGAACCCGTTGCGGAGAACACCGTCGCTGTGGTGAAAAAGCCGCGCGTCAGGAAAACCGCGAGCGCCGAAGAAGTGAACGGCCCTGTCTCGCAGCAGGTGGAGTTGGAGTTGTTTACATAGAGTGGCATGTTATAGTTGCTTTTGCACTAAACATGGCTGAATCGAACCCGATCACATTCCGTCTTGAACGCACGAAGTGGACATTCCCCTCTGAAGAGGATTTTTATTTTGGGCCGGATCAGAGGGAGGCATGGCGGAACTTCGGAACCCTGACGCTTGAGGAAGCTTACCTCCGCTTCCTCGAAGCCCCATGGACGTATCAGGAAGACTTCATGTGGATGGGTCCGGTGGCCTTCGCCTATTACTTTCCGGTCATTGATAAGTACCTCCGTGAGCTGATCTGTGATAACGAAATTGATGACGGCTCGTGGGTCTGGATTCTCGGCTGCGGAGTGCGCTCGCAGTTTCGTTGGAAAGATGGACGCAAGCCCGCGCCACAAGTAGTCCAAGAGATCGCCGAACTGTCAGCCTTGGTGCAGGCAAATACTGACCACTACAGCCGGGATCCTCACGAACAGGATAGAATCGCTGAGAGTTGGAGAGAGGTGGACGAAGAGGTTGCTGCTTGCAGAGGTCAGTCTTGAACCGCCATCCCGCCGCCATATGAATTTCGAGCGTGGCACATGCCGCTTCATGCTGCGCTACGCGCCCTGCCGCCGCTGGCTGGAAGGAAAAAGGCGGCACCGGGCCTTGCAGGTGAGCCTGCCAGCTTGCGCGTTCGGCTGAGATGGAGTAATTTCGCCGCGATGAAGAAAACGACCGAAGACCGCCTCGCCGACATCGAACGTCGCATGGCGCTGATCGAAAAACCGCCCCGGCCACGCCGGAAAAAGCAGGCGTGGCGCACACACATTGGCTGGGCCGCCGGAGACAAGCTTTACGACGGGGCGCTGAAGCTGGGGGAGCAATATCGCCGTTCGCAGGCAAAGTCCGCATGATGAAATTGCCCGGCGATGCCACGAAAAATCAGAGAACTGATTGCAGACCTTGAGCGAGCCGGATGCCGCGAGGTAAAAGGCGCTGGCAAAGGCAGCCACCGGAAATACATTCACTCCAAGCTGAAGGGCTTTGTGCTTTTGTCCGGGCAGCCGGGTGATGACGCGCAAATCTATCAGGAAAAGCAGGTGCTCAGAGTCATCATGCAAACCAAGTCATGAAAACGTCAGACCGCTATCTCAAATACGTCCAGTGGAGCGAAGCCGACGGGCACTACCTTGGCTACTGCCCTGACTTGTTTCCTTACGGTGCGGTTTGCCACGATGCGACGGAACCAGGGGCGTTTGCCACGTTGTGTGGAATTGTCGCCGAAACAGTAGAAGATGCAGGAGCGGAGGGCCTCCCGCTGCCGGAGCCAAGAACCAGGGCGATGCGGGAACTGGAGATGGCCTGAGCCCGCCGTTCACCCCAGCACTTCCGCCAGATTTACCGTCACGCCTGGCAGCGCGCTGCTTTCCAGAATGGCCGGGGGAGTGAGCACAGTTTGTTCGCCATAGCCCTGCGGGCCGGGCTGGCGATAGACCTCCACGCGTTTTTCCTCCGGGCAGACGATCCAGTATTCCTTCACGCCGGCCTCGGCGTAGATGAGGGCTTTGACGCGATCAATCTCCAGCGAAGACACGGCGACTTCGATGACGAGTTCGGCGGTGACAGGATGGGAACGGCGAAGGTCGGCTCTGGTTCCTTTGACGACACAAAGGTCTGGCTCCACCTCGGAGTCGATGGTGGTAAGCGGTCCCTCTGACCGGAGGACAAGTCCGGCTCCCAACTGCCGACTCAGAATTTCACGAAGGTCGTCGGAAACGGCAGAGTGAAGGGGAGATTTGGACATCTTATCAATGATAGTACCGCGGAGCAGTTCGATCGGCAACTCCGGCAACCGGTGATAATCGGCTACCGACAGCCGGGCAACCCTCTGGCGGATAGCGGGATTTTCGAGAAGGGCGTTCATGTCGCGAGTTTATTCCCCTAAGGAGGAAAGGCAAGCCATGGAAAGGCCGGCCATGTCGCATCAGGCTATGTCGATGAGAACGCAGGCAGCGCATGAACCGGCCCGGCGCTGCTTAAGTTCAGTCTATTCCTTCGCGGGGGAGGATTTTTCTGTTGAAGGCCGGGAGGCGGCCCCTAGGCTTCGCGCCGCCCGACCCCGGGCACCAACCAGAAATTTTATGGGCAAGCAACACAACAAGGAAATCAAACGCAGCCGCCGTCAGCAACTTCTCAAGCGCCGCAAGGAGGCACTGCGCACGGCGCTGGCCACTCCCGGCGCGGCCCGCAAGGCTGCTGCTGAGCGCAAGGCGGCTCCGAAGAAGAAAGCCGCGGCGAAAAAGCCCGCGGTGAAGAAAGTCGCGCCCGCGGCTCCTGTTGCTGAAGTGGCGGCAGTTGAGGCGGCGGCGGAGTAAGCTGCGGCGGCGAATGAGTTTTCCATCAAATCCCCCGCGGCAGCAGTGGATGAATCAACGGCTGCGCCCCGGAGCGGTTGCTTGCGCTACTCGATCGACTGACGAAGCTTCTGCTTTTGTTCATCGTTGAGGGTGCTGGAAGCGATGTCATTCTGCAGCCGGTCACGACAGAAGCGACACGCTTCAGGCAGCGACGATCAGTGTTGGGTTAAGTCTGGAACCCGGAGATTGACGCTTTCGGGCGGCGATTCCCGCAGTATGACGGCGGTTGTGCAGGACGTGACACAACTATTGTCCGCGGTGCGCCGCGGCGAAACCCGGGCGGGTGAGGCGCTCGTGCCGCTGGTCTACGCCGAACTGCGCCGTCTGGCCGCGGCGAAAATGGCGCGCGAGCGCCCGGCCAGACGCTCCAGGCCACGGCGCTGGTCCACGAGGCGTGGCTGCGAATCGTGGATGAAAGCGGTCAGCCGCAGTTTGAGAACCGCGCGCATTTCTTCACAGCCGCCGCCGAGGCCATGCGCCGCATTCTGATCGAACGCGCCCGCCGCCGGCTGGCTGTTCGGCACGGCGGCGGCGCTGATCATGTTGATTTGGACAGCATGGAAATCGCCATCGTACCGGGCAGGGAGGACGAATTGCTTGCCGTCCATGAGGCACTGGATTCGCTCGCGGCACAGCACCCGCGCAAGGCGGAGGTGGTAAAGCTGCACTACTTCACCGGCCTCACGCTGGAGGAGGCCGCAGACGTCCTCGGCATATCTCACCCCACGGCCAAACGGGACTGGGCCTTTGCACGCGGATGGCTGCGCCGGGAAATCCGGCGGGGCTGATTATTCTGAAATTTCCTGATCCTTTGGCTCGCCGGATTTCGCCTGTGTGTGTGAAATGCCCTCTCCAATGAAGCCGCTCCCACCCGATTCCCCAAACCGCGCCGAGACGATTTTCCACGAAGCGCTCGACATTCCCGGCACCCGGGAACGGGCGGACTATCTCGACGCGGCCTGTGCCGGCGATGCGGCCCTGCGCGCGGAAGTGGAGGGCCTGCTGCGTGTGGATGAGTCGCAGGATTTCCTCAATGGACCGGCGGTGGCGGGAGCAGGGGTCACCACCATCCTGCCGGCCATTGAGAAATCCGGTGAGCGCATCGGCCGATACCGCCTGCTCCAGCAGATCGGCGAAGGGGGCTTCGGC
>JANNVM010001175.1:0-5933 GCA_031414455.1 Verrucomicrobiota bacterium | reverse complement strand
GATGGCAGAAACTTCACTCCCGCTCAAAATGACTCCGTGCAAAAATCCGCCGTGCGCAATCCCCCGGTGCGGCGGATCCGGCACTGAGGCGTTTTTCATTCCGCACTCCGCCGCGATGATTTTTTGAACAGCCGGAACGGCGTGCCACAGTACATGCACCGAAACGAGAGGCTCGTGAGAATACGGAGGACGACAGTGGCGCGGCGGGTGAAAGGGGGCCAGTGCTCGGCGAGGCGGTGTTTGGGGCAGTGGCGGCTGTGCAGCGGCGTACCGTGACAGAGCGGGCACTTCTTTGTCAGCGACAGGGAGAGTGAACTGATGAGAGTAACGACCATGACCGCGAGGGAGCCAATGCTAAGCATTACCCACGGCGAACCGTGTCCTGTAAAGTGCATCACGAGAGAGACGACGGTCCCAAGGGTCGAGAGCCACAGCATGAAAATGCTGAATGCACCACACAGCAACTCGAAGGAGTGCGGGATGCTGCGGCTGCGCTGGCGATCTTCCCACGTCCCCTTGTCCGAGGGCTCCACATACGTCAAGACATCCCCGTCCCCGTCCCCGCTCCTGGTTGCGGGCGCGGACGGGAGATCATCGCGATGAGGGGACTGCACAGGGCCGGGAGATGTTATCAGTTAACAGGGACGGAACAGCCCGGTAGCCGAACGGCAAGAGGAGACTGTGATGACGGGACCGTCCCTTCCTTACTGACACGCCTCACAGGTGCCGCCGTTGCGGCGGGCCTCAATGCTGCAGGCGCGGGATTCCTCTTCACTGTAGTCGCGGGCAGCGGGCACGTCGGCAGTGCCCACGATGCGGACTTCCTTGCCGCGGTCCACGGTAGCTTTTTCGATATTGGACGCACTGACGGTGCGGAGGTAGTAGGTGGTCTTCAGCCCGCTGCGCCAGGCGGCACGATACATGTGGCTGAGGACTTTGAGGTCGGGTGATGGAAGGAAGAGGTTCACACTCTGGCTTTGATCAATCCATTTCTGACGGCGGGCGGCGGCGGCAATCAGCCACTGGTGGTCTATGCCGAAGGCAGTGAGGTATTTCGCCTTGAGGTCGGCGGGGACTTCCTCGATCTCGCCGAGTTCGCCGTCGTAGTATTTGAGGCGGTCAAGCATGTCCTGGTTCCACAGGCCGCGGGATTTGAGGTCGCGAACGAGGAAGGGATTGAGCATGGTGAAGTCTCCGCTGAGATTACTCTTGGCGAAGAGGTTCTTGAACATCGGTTCGATGCACGGCGTGCTGCCCATGATGTTGGAAATCGTGGCCGTGGGGGCGATAGCGAGGACGTTGCTGTTTCTCATGCCCTGCTTCGCGATCTTTTCGCGCAGCGGATTCCAGTCCATGCGATGACTGCGCGGGACTTCGACGGGGAGGCCGCGTTCTCTTTCCAGCATGTCCACGGTGTCGAGAGGCATGAGGCCGCGGCTCCACTTGCTGCCTTCGTAAGAGGAATACCTGCCGCGCTCGACGGCGAGGTCGCTGCTGGCCTCGTAGGCATAGTAGGCGACGGCTTCCATGATCTCGTCGTTGAACTCCACGGCCGCCTCGCTGGCGAACGGGACGTTCTTTTGATAGAGACAGTTGGCGAGGCCCATGACGCCGAGGCCGATCGGGCGGTGACGGCTGTTGGCGGTCTTCGCGGGTTCCGTGGGATAGAAGTTGATATCAATAACGTTATCGAGCGCGCGAACCGCGATGCGGATGGACTGGCGGAGCTTGTCGTGGTCAATGCTTCCATCAGCCTTGAGATGGTTTTCGAGAATGATGGAGCCGAGATTACAGACGGCGGTTTCGTCGGCGCTGGTGTTGAGAGTGATCTCCGTGCAGAGATTGGAGCTGTGAATGACGCCGCAGTGATCCTGGGGGCTTCGGACGTTGCAGGGATCCTTGAAGGTGATCCACGGATGGCCGGTCTCGAAGATCATCTTGAGCATCTGTTTCCACAGCTCAATGGCGGGGACTTCGCGTCCGAAAATCTCGCCGGCCCGGGCTTTCTCTTCGTAATGATGGTAGCGGATTTCAAAGGCGCGGCCATAGAGTTCGTGGAGGTCGGGGCACTCGTTGGCGCGGAAGAGCGTCCAGTTCTGGCGAGCCTCCATGCGCTTCATGAAGAGGTCGGGAATCCAGTTAGCCGTGTTCATATCATGCGTCCGGCGGCGCTCGTCGCCGGTGTTCACGCGGAGCTGGAGGAAGTCCTCAATGTCGTTGTGCCACGTCTCCAGATAGGCGCAGCCGGAACCGCGGCGCTTGCCGCCCTGGTTGACGGCGATGAGCTGGTCGTTGTGCAGTTTGAGGAACGGGATGACGCCCTGGCTTTCCCCGTTGGTGCCTTTGATATAGCCGCCGGTGCCGCGGACACTCGTCCACGAGCCGCCCAGACCGCCGGCCCATTTGGAGAGGAAGGCATTCTCGGCGATGCCGCGGATCATGATGCTCTCAATGCTGTCGTCCACCTTGTAGAGGTAGCAGGATGAGAGCTGGCTGTGATGGGTGCCGCTGTTGAAGAGCGTGGGCGTGGAGGAGCAGAAACGGCGGCTCTTGTAGAGTTGATAGAGAGCAATGATGTGATCCGTGCGGGCGGTCTTCTTTTCCCCAACAAACAGGCCCATGGCGACCCGCATCCAGAAGAGCTGGGGCGTCTCAATGCGCCGGTGTTTTTTACCCATCTTGTCCACCAGCAGGTAGCGGTCGTAGAGAGTCTGGATGCCGAGGAAGTCGAACTCGAAGTCCGCGGTGGGATCAAGCGCGGCGGCGAGTTTATCCAGCTGGAATTCGAGAAGCTTCGGGCTGATGCGGTCAATCTCCATGCCGCGCTGGAGGTTCACCTTAAAAGCACGGCGATGGAATTCACCGAGCGCAGAGAGGCCATCAGTGACAATGTTCCAGCCGAGGACTTCCTCGTAAATAAACGTCAGGAGAATGCGGGCGGCGAACTTGGCGAAGTCGGCATCGCGTTCGATGAGGGCCTTGGCGTTGAGGATGATCGTCTTGTTAAGATCTTCGAGCGTCATCTCCGGGAAGAGCGAGCGGCGGAGGTCGGTTTCGATTTGCTCGGGCGAGAGGCAAAGCTCCAGGCCCATGCGGGCGAATTCGAGGCGCTTGCGGAGATCCATGCCGTCCCACAGAAACGTCTCGCCGTCGTCGCGCTTCACGAGGATCATGCTCTCCTGGCGGTCAATCGCCTGCTGACGCTGCTCCTCCTCCACTTTCGCCCTGACTTCTGAGCGGTGTGAGCGGTAAATAACGTAGGAGGCGGCCACTTTGTAGTGACCGCTGCGCATCAACTCTTCCTGCACGAGATCCTGGAGTTCCTCGATGCCGATCATCTGCATGCCTTCGTTTTGAATGCGCTGCGTGATGGCGTCGGCAATGTCCACGGCGGGCGCGCTGTCCATTTCCTGGGAGAGGAAGGCCTTGCGGATGGCGACCTCGACTTTGTTGCGGTTCCAGTTCACCACCTGACCGTTGCGGCGAATGACGCGGCAGGTCATGGGGGCGGCGGGGTTGAGGGTGAACATGTCGGTGTCGTCACTGGAGGAACCATCGGGCTGATAGCGGACGACAAGGCTGCGGGCAAGGTCGTAGGCGTTGTTGCGAATGAGCGCGCGCTCAATGATGCGGGTAACTTCGCCGGCGGAAACCGGAGCGCGCTCTTCCTCGCCGTTGCCGCGGGACTTGGCGGCGAGTTCACCGGAAACCATCTGTGCGATCTGTCCGACGAGACGGCGATTCTTGTCAGTGAAGATCTCGTTCTCCTGACGGGAGAGCATCAAATCGGTGAGAGCCTCACCGATAATCGTGGCAATGTCGCCGGCGGTGAAGCTCTTCTGTTCACCGTGGTCGAGCACGGGAATGCGCGGCGCGACGGACGAGAAGGCCGTGTCATCCGCCCAGTTATAGCGGGGCTTGGACTCATGCGGGGAGCGGGCGAAGACCTTGAGCTGGAGGTCTTCCTCAATGTGGTTTTTTCCGATCATGTTGGCAACGGGTTTGAGGTTCTGGTCTTAAACGAGGGGAAAGTGGAGCGGGCTACAGGTCGTCGTCATTCACCGTCTGGAGTGATGACGCTTTTTGATATTCGGTGACTTTGCCTTCAAAGAAGTTCTGTTCGATGCGGCTGTCCATGATTTCGGCCAGCCACGGCAGCGGGTTGGTGATCTTCGCATTGAGCGGGGCAAGACCCACGCCTTCAAGGCGGCGATCCGCAATGTAGTCGATATAGTTGAGAAATTCGTCGAGGCTGAGGCCAACGCTGTTCACCGGGAGGCAGTCGGCGATGAAGTCCTTTTCCAGCGCAATGCCCTCGCGCATGATGTCACGGAGTTCTTCCCGGAATTCCGGCGTCCAGATTTCCTTGTTCTCCTCCACGAGGTCCATGAAAAGGTTGCGAAAGACTTCGATGTGGTTGCTCTCGTCCCGCAGCGTGTAACGAAACATCTGGCCGATGCCGGGGAATTTTTTCTGCCGGTAAAGGCTGAGGATCATGCCAAACAGTCCGTAGAACTGAGTGCCTTCCATCACCTGGCCAAAGAGGAAGATGTTCTTCGCCAGCAGCTTCTTGTTTTCCACCTTCGTGAGGTCCAGGCCACGACGCAGGGCACGGCTGTTCTTGGAGACGAACTCGTTCTTGCGCAGAATGCTCGGAATCTGCTCAAACATGGCCTCACAATCGTGCGGGTTGATTCCCAGACTGGAAATCATGTAAAGCAGGCTGTCCGCGTGGATGTTCTCCTCGTGAGCATGCCGTCCGAGGACGAGCTTTAGCTCCGGAGCCGTGACCATCTCCCGGACGACGTGCTGGATGTTGTCACCAACAATTCCTTCCGCTGCCGAAAAATAGCCGATGCCCATGCGGATGATCCATCGCTCGTTCTCCGCGATTTCCGAGCCGCGCCACTGCCCGATGTCCGTCTGCATCTGGATGTCCTCGGGCTCCCAGTGGTTCGCCTTCATCGTCCGGTAGAGGTCGTAGGCCCACTGGTATTTGAGCGGGAGAAGGTTAAAGGCCATGCTGTCGCGGCCATTGATGACACGCTTGGCATTGAAGGCGGCTTCCGCTTTGTCCCGGTCGAGGACGAAGGTCTTGGTGCCTATGATAAAGGTGGTGTCCATGGTCTGGTCGTGATTGGAAACGAGGGTTAAAGGCTGGTCGGTAACGCGAAGGTGATTCTTAAAAACTGGAATGACTGGAATTTTCTGGATTTCGGCGAGCCGTTTTCTGGAGTTTCTGGCAGTCTCCGGTGCTTGTTTGGAAATTATGGACTCTGCTTAGTTTTTTGATACAAACCCCTATATATTGCGAGGCGGCTGAGACGATACACAACATTATGTGGTATCGGCAAGGAAATTCTCGACCTTATCAAACAATTTCGTCTCAAAAATCGCTTGCCTCACCCCCCGAGAGGGTCGCGAGATACTTGAAAATTCTAGTTGATTTGAAGTCTCAGTTTTGCAGAGCCCTATTTATTAAGGGAAAGCTAAGCAATGGGGGCTGGAATCCTTGAAAAATAAGGGAAACAGCAACGTCGTAGCCATGAAACCGGCATGGGAGCAAGGTTTCCGCCATTCGCCGGTTTCCAACCCTGACAAGTTTCAGTCCGTAGTCGCGGTATGTCAGGTGACCTGTCCGGACCAGGCGTTGCAGCGAATCACGGTCCGCTTCAGCCGCCGCGGATGAAAATGAGCCACTGCTTTTGCAAACCCGGCATCGCCGCACCCCATATCTCCAGCGTGCCAGTCAGGACACGAGCAAACAAGCTGCTCGCGAAGAACCTCATAATGCGCCGAGTGACCTCGCCAGCGAAACCGACTCGACTGAGTAATCCCCCGAGAACAGGCGGGTTTCAATCAAAACTCCCTCTATTTCGCGAAATAATTCTTGTGATCGCGAAAATTTTCAGATACTGTGCGCCAAATCAATA
>JANNVM010001174.1:0-4332 GCA_031414455.1 Verrucomicrobiota bacterium | reverse complement strand
GTCGGAGGTCCCTTGCTGACCGGAGCCATACCGCCGCCGGCACCAGCGCCGACACCGGTGATTGCGCTGCTTAACCCCAATGAGTTCACCACGCCTCAGATCAGCAGCAGCTACTTCAAGGTGAAATATAGCTACGACAGTTCCGATCCCAATACGTCATTAAGTGCGCTGACAGGCGCGGATTTTTCCAACGGTTTCCCCGGTCAGGCGGTTGACATCACCTTTTCGAAGTGGGGCACCCGGTCCTCCATCCCTTTGAAAGCCGCGGCCAAATCGCAGCAGGAATCGCTGGTGCGGGATTCCTCCATCGCCGCTTACAACGCCTCGGTGGCAAAGACACAATTACGCCTTCCGGTACCTTTCGAGAGGGACCCAATAAACAGTGTGCGGCAGGTGCAGATCGTGCCGGACATCGCCGCCGGAGACTGTCCGCCGGGATGCCGCATCTTTTATACCACAAACGGATCCGATCCCGGGGTGGTGACCGATGCCTCGGGGCTCGATAATCCTGTCGCGGGAACTCTTTATACCGGAATTATTCCGGTTCCGGCCGGGACGGATCTTCTCGTCACCGCACGGGTTTACCCTCCAGTCGGTCTCCCTCAGTGGTTCTCGGCCAGCGGATCGAACTTGATCGAAATCCACGCCGTCTCAGGCGAATTGGATCTGGATATTGGCACTGCGGATCAAGCGTATCCCTTCCGCGGAGGGAGGCACACTGGCCACGCCCATGATTACCAAAAGAGGTACGGCATAACCGGCGCAAACTTCTTCAATATGCTCGACCAAAAGCTGAAAAATATCCAGGACAACGTTCCCCCGGGCACGAAGTTCAGACTTATCGTCGCCAACGCGGATCTCTCGCCGGCGGGACGTCTCGTCATCAACCAGACCTACAATGCGGCGAGTAGCACTACTTGGACGTCGGTGACGACCTACGACAATACCGGCGCGAGTGCTCTGCCCATATACAGCCTGGACGGAGTCGCTGGCTCTACCATGCTAACTCAAGCCGGCATCTGGTTCGACCCTAGCGCCGCAAACAACGGCGGGCTGTTGGTGCAAGGCAACCCCGGACACGTAGCGCAGAACAATCCCGGGTTGTATGGAGAATGGCGTAATGGTGCCCTGACGATCCAGGCGGTGAAGGTCAACGCCGATGGCACCCCCGCATACGTCACCAACCCCTCCTTCAGTGGCGGTGGAGGCCAGGGGCCTGCGACCAGCGGCGTCCTCTGGGAAATGGTCATCTACAGTCATGGCCCGGGAGGACCTTACGGTGGCTCTCCGGGGCAGTCTGGCTACAACTCCGCTGGAGAATGGGTTGGCACCACGCCATAAGCCTGCTCCCCAAAAGTTGATCCGGGTGCTATGAGAAGGGGCGGCGCGTAAGTGCCGCCCCTTCTCAACATGAAACGCAAACGACACACCCCTGCAGAGGTCATCAAATAACTGCGCAAGGCGTCCACGTTGCTGGCCGGCGGCCAGGGTGTGGAGGCTCTCTGCACGAAGCTGGAAGTGAGGTCCCGACCTATCATATCTGATGAGGGGCATGGGTTCTCGAATCTCGTAGCAGTTCTAAAAAGGTCGATTTCTTCTAAAAATACCTAATTAAGTGTGGTATTTTTGAAAAGTCAACATACTTAATTCCAACCACCCAATTGTGCCATGAAATTGCTTCCACCGGTCTCCTTCGTGGTGACGATTGTTCTTTCGCTGGCTAATCCTGATTTCGCCCGTGGATCGGCGGGTGATGTGGATGCCGGTTTCAGTGGTAGCGCCAACGGGGCCGTTTACAGCACTGCCGTTCAAAGGGACGGGAAAATCGTCATCGGCGGAGGATTTACCATGACCGGTGGGGAGTTGCGGAGTGGAATCGCCCGGCTGACGTCCGGCGGGGCCTTGGACCAGGGATTTAATGCCGGGGCCACCGGTGATGTTTTGAGTATCGCGATCCAGACAAACGGGCAAATTATCGTCGCGGGAAACTTTTTTTCGGTGAACAATAACAATCGCGAAAACCTCGCACGGATTAATTCTGATGGCACGCTGGACAATAGCTTCAATCCCGGGGCCGACAATCAGGTGAATTGTATCGCGATTCAAGCGAACGGGCAGATTATCATCGGAGGAAGCTTCAGCAGCGTGAATGGAGCACCCCGCAACAGCATCGCCCGGCTTAATGCGGATGGCACGGTGGACAGTTCCTTTAATCCGGATGTGGAGGGCACCGTGTATTCCATCCTGATCCAGGAAGATGGCAGGATAATCCTCGGCGGCCAGTTTCTCGTTGTATCAGGTGCGGAACGCAACAACATCGCCCGTGTTAGTGCCGGCGGCATTCTGGACCCGGCCTTCAATCCCAATCTGACGGGCCGCGTTTTTTGCACAGCATTGCAGTCGGACGGAGGCATTCTCATCGGCGGAAACTTCACCATGGTGGGTGATGTCGCGCGAAACCGGTTCGCGCGATTCAATGCCGCCGGGGCGCTTGATCCAAATTTCGATCCGGATCTCGACCAGCCCGTGCGCAGTCTGACCGTGCAGGCGGACGGAAAGATTGTTATCGGTGGATATTTCACGACCGTGGGAAACACCATCCACAACAACATCGCCCGGGTCAATTCCGATGGGACGCCGGATTCCCTTTTTGATCCTGGCGCTGATGACCGGGTCTGGACTACCGCGCTGCAGGCGGACGGGAAAATTATTGTCGGAGGCGACTTCGCAATGATCGGTGGTGAGTCTCATGGTTTCCTCGCGCGGCTGGAGAACGAGGCGGCAGCTCAGGAACTCAATGTGAGGTATGCCTCACGTGTTCAGTGGCTCCGTGGCGGTGCTTCGCCGGAGGCCGGGCAGACGACCTTCGAGCTTTCCACTAACGGAGGGAGTTCGTGGACTCCGCTTGGGGCTGGAAGCCGGATTGCGGGCGGCTGGGAGCGCCGGGGTTTGAGCCTGCCCCCCAACAGCCGCGTCCGGGCGCTTGGCCGCATCAGCGGCGGTCAGTTCAACGGTTCCTCAGGTCTGGTGGAGACGGTTGCCCTGATCGGAGAATTTGCCCCGCTCACTCCTGTGGAAAGCTGGAGGGAGACCCACTTCGGTATTCCGGACAACTCCGGCTCCGGCTCCGATACGGCCGATCCTGACAACGACGACATCGAGAACCTCACTGAGTTCGCTTTTGGATTGGATCCGCTCCGGAACAGCTCCGGATTACTTCCGGTTTGGGAAAGGTCCGGGAGTAATTACACCATGCACTTCACCCAGCCCCCCGGAGTGGGGCAAATCACTTACCTTGCCGGTCAGAGCCCGTCGCTGCAGCAGGGAAGCTGGACTGCCATCCCCAACACCGCCGCACCTCCGAACTACAACTTCATGGTGTCCCCGGCAGGTAAACCCCGGCTGTTTCTCCGGGTGAGAGTGACGTCGCCATAATCATCGGCATTGGGGTGGCGGCCAGCCGGCTCTGCGCCTTCAGTTTTAAAGATGCGCGGTATTGGCAATGCCTGTCCGGTTGCTCCGGAGGTTCACCCGGCTGACGGAAACAGGACTGTCAAAAGCGTCTGGCGGCGGCCCCGTTTAGTGAGCGCGGCAGAATTCTTCAAACCGGTCAAGGCCCTTCTTGATCACATCCAGGCTGCAGGCGTAACTGAAGCGCACCGTGTCATCCGCCCCGAAAGCGATGCCGGGAACAACCGCGACATGCGTGCGGCTCAGCAGTTTCTCCGCGAAGTTGACGCTCTTGATGCCCATCTTCCCGATGTTCACGAGGAAGTAGAACGCCCCCTTGGGCTCGACGACGCTGACCTGGCCGAGCTTGTTGAAACGGTTGAGCATGTAGCCGCGGCGGAGGTCGAATTCCATACGCATGTCTTCGATGACTTGCTGGTCGCCCTGGAGAGCGGCGATGGCGCCATACTGGGCGAAGGTGGCCGGGGCGCTGGTGGTGTGGCTTTGAATGGTATCAATGGCGTCGGCGATGGCCTTGGGGGCGGCGGTGTAGCCGAGACGCCAGCCGGTCATGCTGTAGGCTTTGCTGAAGCCGTTGACGACGATGGTGAGGTCCTTGAGTTCCTTGCTGAGGCTGGCGATGGAGATGTGCGGGGTTTCATCATAGACGATCTTTTCGTAGATCTCGTCGGAGAGGATGAGGATGTCCTCGAAGCCATCGGCATTCACGTCGCCGGTGTTGCTCAGCGTTTCGCCGAACGTGTTGGTGTCCAATATTATCTCGAATGTGTGCCATGAAAATTATGCTTGATTTCGAAAAAACGGGGCACCATGTTTTCATAAATCATCATGGCATCGTTTGAAATCACCCGCAAAATTCCG
>JANNVM010001173.1:0-2040 GCA_031414455.1 Verrucomicrobiota bacterium | reverse complement strand
AAAATTTCGCCTGGCTGCCGCACGGTGCTCGCACTCTTGGCGATCATCCACCAACCGCACCGCCCGGAGTTGATCCTCCTGGAAGATATTGAGCACGCCATTCACCCGCGGGGCCTCGCGCCGCTGATTGAGACGATCCGCCGCATTTCCGCCGAGCACGGCGTGCAGTTCATCATGACGACGCAGAGCCCCTACGTGCTGGATTGTTTCCAGAAGCGTGAGTTCTGGGACGATGTGGTGATCGTGGAGAAGCGGGACGGGGTGAGCACGCTGACAAACGCGAAGGACCGGCTGGTGGCGCTGGGCTACGAGCGGGAGATGGACAAGGTGCCGCTGGGAGACTTGTGGTACAGCGGCCTGCTGGGAGGAGTTGCAGGACCGAACGAGATGTGGGATGAATTACCAGAACCCAAAGACAAAGACCCTACTTCATGACCGCAACCCGCACTTCTCTCTCGACGCTGCCCCTGGCCCGCATGGCCGGGCACCGGAAGGGCTATCGTGTGCTCAACGGCGACACGCCGGGAATGAGTCCGCAGGAGCAGGAGTTCCGCTACCGCATGCATGAACTGAGCGGAGAGGCGCAGCAGTTGGGGCAGTGCGTGGAGGATACTCCTGCCTACAGCGCCGGGCAGCAGGATTTGTGGAATCACATCGCGGGGCTGCACGGCTGCATGCAGCACACCAGCCGGATGGACATCATGCTGACCCAACTGATGCTGGTGCGGAAAGTTTGGAAATTGAAGGTGATGCCGCCGGCGGAACTGGCGGTGTTGCGGGAATGTCTGGACCGCATGGCCAGCGAGCCTCACACGATGGATCTAACGGTGGCGCTGGGGCACCGCCTCTGCGACGCCGGGGTGGATGTGAAGATGGGGTTCTAACGGGCCGCACCGATGAAGGTATTTCTGGAAACGTCCGCGCTCATTGGCCTGCACTTTCGCAGTGAGGAGGTGGCCGCAACCACCAGGGCCAGCCTGCCGGCGGAGGCGGCACCGGCGGTGTCGAGGTATGTGCTCTTCGAACTGGCGCGCGGCTACATGGCCAGCATGCGGGAACTGCATGCGGAGACGTTCCAATGCAAGACGCGGCATGATCTGCGGAAGCTGGTGAAGTCCGGGAATCGCCCCTACACCTACAAGGGGCCCACCTGGACGGACGCGCTGGATGATCACCTCTTCACGCTGGAGCAGGATCACGATGCGGCGGAGACCCCTTGGGTGCAGTTGCTCCCGGTAATGTTCCGGTCCCGACTCCGGCATGTGATCGAAGCCGGCTGGATAGCCTGCCACACAGCACAAGAAGTGCAGAACCCCTGTGGCTGCCGCGCCGACCTGCCGCCGCCTTACGAAGACGTTGCGGGCCGGATGCAGCATGATCTTCCCACGGCACTGTGCGGCGCGGCGGGGAACTGCGGCGTGCTGGAGTATGTGAGAGCGCACCGTGGAGATTTTGTGGCCATTCACACTCAGCAGGCGGGGGTGAAGTCCAGGAAGAAAGCGCCGGAGCGAAAGCGGCGCGTTGAAGGCATCGCGCATTTGTTGTCGGCGAACAGTGTTATCCTTGCAGCGACGCCATCATCGCCCATGAAGCCCGCGGTCATGCAGTGGCCACAAAGGACAAGGATCTGAAGCCGATCTGCAAGGAGTGCGGCACGGAGTTCGTGCACGTGCCACACCAGTGAACAGGCCGTTGCCATGAGTAGCTGACGGCATTCTGTTCGGCATGGGACGCATCGCGGGGGAATCCATCCAGCGGGTGATCGCCACGACGAATATCCACCTTGAGCCCACCTCGCAGCGAGGCAACGTCAGGCACGATGAATCCGAACACCCAGCGCTGGCTCGCAGGTTCCGCCAGCGCCGTGGCGGCGATGCTCTGCTGGTATTTGCTAACAGGGGAGCCGGCCGCCCCGACGCGCACGGCGGGGAAAGCACCGGCCCGGGCAGCGCAGGTGACGGGCAAGGGAGCGCCATCACTCCCCGCGGAGCCGCCGCCTCCACCCGCCACCCCAGAGGTGAAGCTCCCCGCCGCCGGGCC
>JANNVM010001172.1:0-6750 GCA_031414455.1 Verrucomicrobiota bacterium | reverse complement strand
ATTTGTCATGCGCAGTTCCACCCGCTCGGGTTTGCCCGCGACTGCCACCTCGATATCCAGCGGATCCTGTTCGGCCATGACTTTCGACTTTGTCAGGAGCCGGATGTTATCCGCGTAGGCATTGCCGATATCGGCGAGCGGTGAAAAAAGCCGGGCAAACAATCTCGGCATCACTTTTGGCCAGATGATGAGCATGGCGATCATCACCGCGGCCGCTGACAGCGCCGTGATCACCGGACGCCGCGTGATCTTTGCGCTGAGTTCCGATTTCGGATTGAGCTGCCCCGCATCGTTGATGGCATCTTTTACCACCTCAGCGAGAAGGTCTGCCGAGCCGGCATCCTCCGGATGTCCCATCAATTCGACCGCCGTGGAAATGCGTTCCTGCATCTCCGGGTGATGATTCTCCACCCACCGCGCGACCGCCGTGAGTGTGATCTTCCGGGAAAGCGGCCGCAGCAGCCAGTTCCACAGCGCGATGCAAGTCACTGCCAGCGCCGCCAGCGACAGCGCCAGGCGGATCGCCTTACTTTCGACCGCGAACGCCGCATCAATGCCCATCACGACCAGTGACGCAATGATGCCGACGGCGAGTGTGGCGAAGACACCCTTAATAAGCTGCACCCGCCGCACACGGGCTATAACAGCGCGGAGCCGCGCGACAATGGGCGCAGGAAGATTTCGGATGCCCTGTTCGGTGAAGGTATGTTTAGACATGGCAGTGCGCGGGTAGCGCGGGGTTGATGATTAATTTGGGAATTTGATCCAGGGACGAGTGTGGACTGGTTCAAAAAGAAGATATCAGCAGCGGCGGGACAGGACACGAGGTGGAAGGCGAGGGCGCATCGCGTGAGCCGATTATAAACCAGGTAGGGATGCGCTCCTGCGCGTCCCAAACTTCCACGGGCGAAGGCGGCGTGGAGCCTGTGTGCCCGTCACGTTGCGCGTGCGCGGCGAGAGCCAGCACGTTGCGGCTTTGTCCGCGGGCAGGATTCAGCTTGCTGGCTCCCGCCGCGGTAAATTTGCGTGACGGGCACGGAAGCTCCGCGCCGCCCGGCGCTAAGGCGCCGGCCCGCATAGAGTGGGACACGCGGGAGCGTGTCCCTACCTGGTAAAAAGCACGCTGCGCGTTCATACCAGCCCTCCCTTCCGTCTCAGGATCCACTCCGCCGTCGCAGCGGCGACGGCCACGGCGAGGATCATCCAGTTGTCCCACAGCGTCGTCTCTTTTCGCTCGTCCACGTCTTTGGTGGCGTCACCGAACAGACTCAACAGCTTCGATGTGTCATCCGGCGCGGCAACGACGCCGCCGCTCAGCGAAGCCACACGCGCGGCAAGTTCGGGATTCACACTCACTTCGCCCAGCTCCACGGGATTCCCTTCTGTCGCGATGGTGAGCTTTTGCTCCACGCTGCGCACGTTTTCCTTCGATAACAATTCCTCCACCTTGGCACCAGTCAGTTCTATCCGGTAGGTTCCCGGCTCGGTCAGCGATTCGAACTCCGTCTCGTACATCCCGTTCGATTCCTTCTGGTAGGTGAGATTCTTCTTCATCACCACCGTGCCGTCTCTATAGACCGCGACACCGACTTCCGCGTCCTTCACCGGGCGGAAACTCTCGTCGATGAGCCGCGCCATGACGCGCACTTTCTCGCCAGGCTCATAGCTGAGTTTTCGCGTCCCGAGCCGCACATACGTCGTGCCCGCCGCGAGATTTTCGCCCGCGCCCCAGTGCATGAGTTGCCCCCAGAATTTGTGGTGAATGGTATCACCGACGCCATAACGGAAACGCCAGGTCTGATCAAAGTTCAGCATCGCCACTTTGCCGAGGCCCACTTGTGAGGCGACGACCAGTGCGTTCTTCCGCTCGGTGTCGCGCTGCGTTTTCAGCGCCGCCGCGGGATCGCCGGTGAAGAGCGGCGCGGCGCTTTTGTCCTCCACGGGATTGCCCAGCGCATCCACAGGCACCTGCTTCGCCCATGCGAGGACCCGGGCGTTACTGCGGATGCCTTTGATGGGATGACGCCAGCGCATGACCGGTATCTCGTCCCAAATCCGCGCATTTTCCACTCCACTGTCACTCTGCACAAAGATCGGGCTGTTCCGGCCCTCCGCCGTCAGCATCATCCGGTAGGCCGGTTCCGGCCCTTCGATGAGTTCCTGAGTCCCCTGCTCGTATTCCACGGGGATCAAACTCTGCGCGATGTCATTGGTGAATGCGTGCGGCATGTGGGACGGACCGGCGATGAGCACGAGCATCGCGCCGCGCTGTTCCACGCAGTCGCGAATGATCGTCCAGGTGTCCTCACCGAGAGTGGCCGGCGGCAGATCGCCGAGGATGATCACATCAAATTTCCGCCATTCCTCCGGCGATGCCGGCAGGCGCGTAGCCTCACTCTCACCAAACTTCCGCGACGCACTCGCCGGAATGTCAGGCAACGGCTGAGCGCCCTGAAGTGTGTCCGGGTGCAGCAGCAGATACTGCAAATGCACCGACTTGTCGCGGCTGTCGAAGAGATTCCGCAGATAGCGGAATTCCCAGCGCGGACGGTCATCCACGATGAGCACGTTCGTCCGGTCGTCACTGACGGCGACATCGAAATTCCACTCGTTGTTGTTGGGGAACAGTTCTCCCTCCACCGGATCAATGCGTACTGTGTAGGAGAAGATGCCCTTCTCCGGCGGCTGATGCGAGAGCCGCAGTGTCGTGCGAAAATCATTGTCAGGGACCGGGATTTTCTCCTCCTGAATCACCGCACCTTCGCGCAGCAGTTTCACCGAGAGTTGTTTGCCGCGCATCCCGTCGGCTTTGATCTCCGTCTTCACGCGCACCCGGTCACCGAGGAAGACACTCTGCGGGCTGCCCACGGAAATGATCGCCGCGTCCTTCGTGCCCCGCGACGAACCGGTCAGGATCGGACAAACCGGCGAACCCTGAAGACCGAGCCCGCGCGCTTTGTCGTCAGGCGGCGTGGTCCCGTTATGCCGGAAATCCGAGACCACCACCACGCCGGCGAGACTGCCCGCCTCATAGCTTTCCTTGATGCGATCCAGCGCCGCGGTGAAGTCTGTGCGGCTGCGAAATGCTGCATCTCCCTCCGGGCCGTCCACGCGATCCGATTCCGCCGGCTTTTTGCCAAAGCGCATGTGGCGCAGCGTATATTTGTCAGCGATCTGATCCACCAGCGACGCCTGCTCACCCTGCTTCCGGGTCAGGATCTTCTGCGCCAGTTCCGCACGTGTGCGGGCGGCCGCAGCATCTATCTTCTTCCGGGCGTCCTCCGGCAGCGCGTCATAGAACTTCTGATCCACAGCATCGCTGTAAGGCCCGGCAAGTTCCGCACCGCGCGTCAATTGCAGCGCCGCATCGCGCGCGCCGCTGCGCACCTGACGGTCGTCATTGCGGGCGAGGCCGTTTTTAAAATCCTTGAGGCGGTCACGGAATTCATTGAGAAACCGTTTCCGCACTTCACCGCGCAGGCGGCGGATGTCCTCCGGCAAATCGCGCTGCTCGGCACGGTTTTCGTCCATGGATTGAGACACCGCCTCGGCCCAGTCGTTGCCGGACTTCTCCACCCGGTCGATTTCCTCTTTGTGCGCCGCGATGAACTCCTTCACGTCGTCGCGCGAGGAATTGTCAGCCAGTTTGAACATCTCCCCCATGCGTTCGAAGTCGGCAGCCAGGGTCTTTGCCTGCGAGAAGAGCTTCGGCATTTCCGGCCGCTGCTTCATGACGTCAATGCCCTCGAATGCCGCAACGGCCAGTTTTTCCGCCACCGGCATATCCTTGTCGGCAATCTGCATGGATGCCGAGTCATCCAGGAGCACGACGACATTGCGGTCCACCCGCCGTGTTTCATTCCGCGCAAACACCGGCTGCACGAGAATTGTCAGGACCGCCGCCGTGAGGATCAGCCGCAGCGCCAGCAGCCAGCGACCGACGCGGGGACGCACGATTTTCTTCTCCAACTGATACAGCGCGATGAGCACCTCGATGGAAAACGCGCCGATAAATCCGCACACCCACAGCGGCCACGAAGTCTCCAGCACCAAATGCCGCGCCACCGCCTGCCAAAACGCCCAGATCGCCGCGGTTCCCAGAACCGTGCGCACGATGAACCCGGCAAATTTCAGCGGCTTCGTCTTTAAGAAACGCCGCGAGAGAAGGTGCGCGATGGTCCACGCCGCGATGAGCGCGGCGGCAAGAATCCACACGCTGGAAGTGTGGACTTCGTTGCCGAGAAGATCGGGGCGGGGTGGTTTGTCAGTGGTCATGCGTGAAGATATGGAGAAGTTCCCGCCCGGCAGAACGCGGGTCCGCGGCGGCGGAACGCCGACGGGCAGGGCGGGCTTCCAGCCGAAAACCTGAAAACACCCGGCGAAGCCGCACTATTTCGACGCGGCGCACCACCCTCGAACCGAGTGCGGCTGCGCCGGGTGGCTACAAGTTCCCGGCAGGATGCCGGGAACGGCAGGCTGGAAGCCCGCCCTACCCATTGTGTTGTTGGAATCTCCGCGATCATTTCATTTCACGTCATGCACCTGCTTCAGCGCCTGCTGAAACTGGGCGGAGGGCTCAAACTTGGTTTCAAAATTCACCGCCACTTCCTCGCCACTGTGGCGGGAGATGGCGATCCACCGGGTCAGCGCGATTTCCAGCAGGAGCAGGAACAGTGCGCCGGCGGCGAGATATTTCCAAAGTTCCTCACCAAACTCGCGGCCCGCGAGAACGTTTAGGATTTCCTGCGCGTTCTTCGGCTCAAGGAGGTCCAGTCGCTGGTGCATGAAATCCATCTCGCCCGTGTTCAGCGGGGTCAGGCGGCTCTCCGCGGAGTCATCCGCGACGCTGAACGGGATGGTGCCATCGGCTCCGGCCAGGCCGGCATATTCTTTCTGCTGCTCCTTCGACAGCTTCATGTGGTAGAGGCCGGGCACGATATCCTGCTCAAGGCGTGCGACGAGGCCGCCGCGGGTGAAGACAAGGCTGGCCTTGCGCGCAACGTTGTCCGGGCCGGCCACATCCCACTGCCCGACTGACGTCTCTGTCGCTGTCGCGTTCGGCGGGAACGGGGTGAGGCATTCTGTTGGCACGATCTCGCGCGGCTGGGTTTGACTTTGCCAGCTCAACTGCAGCGCCGCGACGCCGCTGTTGTCCTCGAACACCATTTCGATCGGATGAAACTTCCCGGCCTCCAGCTTGATCTTCCCGTTGCCGCCGCGCTCAAAGATCTTCTGCCCCGCGATCGTCAGCGTCAGGCTGTCGTCGCCCCAGCCTTCGAAGTAATACTCCTCGGAAAACCGCGGGACAATGGCACCGGTCCAGCGTGCGGAAAAATCCTGCGGTACTGACGGCGCGGGGCTGCCGTTGCCCCACTGGAAGTCAGGCTTCGGATCAATGCGCACCAGCACCGCCTCATCCTTGCCGCGGCCTTTAAAATACTCGCCTTTCAAGCCGCCCTCCGCGGAGGCCCGGGCGAGCGGGAGATTCAACTGCGCCGCGGGCTGGCGGTTGAGTGGCTGGCCATCGGGATTCGCGAGGTGATAGACCAACTGATGCACCAGCGCGACAAACGCCTGGCGCGACGGCAGATTACCGGATGCCGAATCGTAGTTGCTGCACATCATGACGACGCTGCCGAAGCCTGCCTTGATGCTCGTGATAAACGGATCGCCGTTGCCAAGCCGGCCGCCGGTCGAGCCGCCGCCCGCGGCATCGGGCTCCAACCGCCAGTAGCGCTGCATGAGTGTGCCGCCGAGATCGCTTTGTTTTACGTCGGCCACCAGTTTGAGTGCCGGATGACTGAACGTATTGAGCGCCACACTGACAGGATCCTGAGGAATGTTTTCCATCACCAGGCGGGCCGGGAGCAGTCTGCCGCCCTCGGCGTCGCGCCAGTTGTTATAAAAATCCGGCTGTGCCTGCACGCCCGGCAGCACCATCAGTCCGCCGCCGCCCTGGACCCAGCCGGCGAGCCGCCGTGCCGTGGATGGCGGAAGTTTCGCCACGTCCGCGAGGATGATGACGTCGTAATTTTGGAACGACGGCACGGAGCCGACGCGGCTGAGCGGCATGACTTCGGGATCGAGCGCGACGGGTTTCTTTTCGCCGGGTTTCGCGGGATCGGCCAGCGCGTTAGGGGCCAGTGCCAGCGCGGTGAATGATCCGGCGCGGTCCATAAAGCGTTCGGTCGCGTTGCCATCCACAATAAGCACGCCGAGACGGCTGACGACGTTGCAGACGCTGACGGATTCGTCATCGAGCGCCAGTTCGTCATTGGCCTTCACCTTCGCAGTCAGAACATAACTGCCGGGATCCTTGAATTGGTGAAGGAAGCGCACGGTTTCCTTCGCGCCGGGCTGCAACTGACCGGTGCCGGCATCCTTGAGCACCTTGTCGCCGATCTTGAGTTCAAGGCCGCCGGGCGTCACGGCTTCCGTGCCGGTGTTCTCCACGGATACGTCAATGCTCACCGCGCGGTCGGTGCCAATGACATCCCGCGAATACGAGATGCCGGCGATGGCGACATTCCGGAAAGTGGCCGGCAGCGGGAACTTCCGCAGGAGCACCTGGGGAGGCGTCGTGAAGGTCTCGAATCCAGTGACGAGCGCGTCCCACCGCGCGCGATTGTCCACGTCCCAGCCGATGTTCTGGCCGTCGGTCAGGATGATGATTTCCTTGTTGGGACTGGAGCCGCGCGAGAGCGAAACCGCCGCCGTGGCCAGCGCATCGAACGCCGCCATTTTGCCGCG
>JANNVM010001171.1:0-1940 GCA_031414455.1 Verrucomicrobiota bacterium | reverse complement strand
CCGAGGAGCAGCACCTTGGTGTCCGGGCATTTTTTGGCGAGACGCTCAATGATGGCCTTCACGCCCTCCGCAGTTTGTTCTGCGGATTCCTTGCCGCCCCGGTGGCCGGTGTTGTTCGTTCCGATCATGAGGACCACGAGCTTCGGTTTGAGGCCGTCGAAGTTTCCGTTGTCGAGCCGCCACAGCACATGCTCGGTCCGGTCGCCGCCGATGCCGAAATTGGCGGGTTTATACTGACCCCAGGCGGCATCCCAGATTGCCTTCTGGCCTTCCCAGCCCTGGGTGATGGAATCGCCGAGGAAGACCAGTTGGGCTTCGCCCTTCTTCGAGATTTCGTTGAACTGGTTGATGCGTCCTTCGGTTCCTTGGTGAACCTCGGGAGTGGTGGCGATGTTGACAGGTTTTTCGTCCGCGCGGACGGCGCAGAACGGAAGGAAAATGGTAAGGGCAGAAATGAGGATGCGTTTCATAGCGCGCGGTCTCTCCGGTGTACCGCCGGAAAGGGCAAGACAATTCGCAGTCGCGCTCGCGTAATGAACCGGAGCGCGGCATTCCGGGACCGGCTTCCTGGGACCGCGGCTTTTTTAAGCCGCTTCGCCATATCGAGTTCCTCATCATGTCGAGCGGCTTACAAAGCCGCGGTCCCGGGGCGTTTCTTTTTCTGGTATGCCGCGCCCGGCCCGGCGTAGTCTGCGCCTGCATGAAACGCTCCCTCTTTCTCCTCCTCGCACTGCCCGCCGTCGCTGAAGTCACGCCGCCGCAGGTGCTCGATCCGAATTTGAAGATCGAACTCATCGCTGCGGAGCCTGACATCAACACGCCGGTCGGCATCGCGGTGGATAAGAAAGGGCGCGTCTTCGTCGTGGAGAACAACACCCACCAGGTGCAGCCGGGCTACAAAGGCTATCCCACGGACCGCATCCGCATCTTCCAACAGGACGGGGCGGGGAAGTGGAGCGCCACCACCTTCGCCGAGGGCTTCCGCAATGCCATGTGCCTGGAGTTCAATCCCGACGGCGTGCTGCACCTCACCGTGCGCGACAAGTTGCTGAAACTTGAAGACACGAACAACGACGGCGTGTGCGACAAGCAGACGGAACTCATGCGCTGGGAGACGAAGGGCGACTACCCTCACAATGGTCTCAGCGGCATGACCTTCGCGCCCGATGGCTGGCTCTATGTGGGCAGCGGCGAAAATCTCCAGATGCCCTACACCGCCATCGGCGCGGACGGGAAGAAGTTCGAGTATCAGCCCGGCGGCGCGAATATCTTTCGCCTCAAGCGCGACGGCAGCGCGCTGGAAATCGTGGCCACCGGTCTGTGGAATGGCTTCGGCCTGGAGTGCGACGGCGCGGGCCGCATCCTCTGCGTGGACAATGATCCTGACAGTTACCCGCCGAACCGCCTGCTCCACATCGTGCCCGGCGGCGACTACGGATTCAACATGACCTACGGCCGCGCCGGCACGCATCCCTTCCAGTGCTGGAACGGCGAAATCCCCGGCACCCTCCCCATGATCTGCGGCACCGGCGAAGGAGCCGTGGATGTCCTCGACATGCGCCGCACGGCTTTCAGAAAACCCGGACTGAATGTGATGGTCACCTCATGGGGCGACAACCAGATCGAATGTTATAAGCTCGTCAGCAAAGGCGCGTCCGTAACGCTGGAGGAACGCGGCCTGCTCGTCCGGGGCGATGCCAGTTTCCGCCCGTCCGGCATGGCGGTCGCGCCGGATGGCAGCGTCTTTGTCAACGACTGGGCCGACCGCGAATACTCGGTGCATGGGAAGGGCCGCATTTGGAAGATCAGTGCGAGGGAGGCGACGAAGGTGAAGGTGGAGGAGGCAGTGCTGGCGTTTTCTCCTTCGGAACAGAAGACCCGGGGAACTATTTGGAAATCCTTGCCGATCCGCACCTATTCTACGGAAACGGCAAACGCCG
>JANNVM010001170.1:0-7217 GCA_031414455.1 Verrucomicrobiota bacterium | reverse complement strand
ACGCTGATGATCCCCGCCCGCAAAATCTACGGGCTCCAGGATCTTTTCACGATGAAGCACATTGATAACATGGCGAAGAACATCCTGCTCACGGGCACGATCGACGGGTATGCCAACTTGATTGAAATCTTTGTCGCCTGGTATTCCGGCAGTCTCTACGAGTTTGGTGCCTTCATGATCCGGATTTTTGACGGGCCCTACACGTCTTACTACTACGCGATGTTCTTTTGCAACGTGATCGCGCCCCAGGCATTCTGGTTCAAAAAATGCCGGGAGAATCTATTGGTCGTCATGGTTGTCTGCATGTTCGTGAACTGCGGCATGTGGTTCGAGCGGTTCGTCATCATCGTGACCACTCTCGCGCGGGACTTTTTGCCCGGCGTGTGGGACATGTATCACCCGACCTGGGTGGAAATTTGGAGCTTTATTGGCACGATTGGTTTCTTCACGATGCTGTTCCTGCTCTTCATCCGATTCCTGCCGCTCATCGCCATCGGCGAGATTAAGGCCGTGCTGCCGGAGTCCGATCCTCACTATGATCCGAACCGGATGAAGCGAGACAACCTCCTGGCCGCTCCGACCTACGGCGGCGATTTGGAACACACCGGAGGCCGGCCTGAATCCGCGGCGGCTCCTTCACCCGTCACTGCCTGAACCTTTCACCGGACCTATTGCTTTGAGCACACCACTGAAAAGAGTTCACGGATACCTAGCGGAATTTACCACCGTGAAGGATGTCTATCATGCTGCGGAGAAGGTGCGCGACGCCGGCTTTACGAGCTGGGACGTTCACAGTCCGTTCCCCATCCACGGCCTTGATGATGCCATGGGACTGCCGCGTTCCATCCTGCCCCGTTTCGTCCTCATCGGCGGTGCGACCGGGACGCTGACGGCCTTCCTTTTGGAATACGTCACCCAGGTCATCCTCTACCCGACCGTGGTCCAGGCCAAGCCGGCCAACATCTTTACGATCCCGGCGTTCTTCCCCGTGATGTTTGAGCTGACGATTCTTCTCTCGGCCTTCACGGCACTCTTTACCTGTCTTGCCATGATGAAGCTGCCGCGTCTTAACCACCCGCTCTTCAACTCCCGGAACTTTACCCGCTTCTCGGACGATCGCTTCTTCATCTGCATCGAGGCGCGCGATCCGAAGTTTTCGGCGGAAAAAACCAAAACGTTCCTCGCCGATCTCGGCGGCGCGAACGTGGAACTCGTGGAGGACGAAGCCTGACCGCTCCTGACTTATGCGCTACTTCTTTCTCGCATACCTTCTCGCTGTGGTGCTCGTGGTCGGCTTCGCCGGTTTCCGCGGGGATAAATTCACCCACACGCCGCTCGAGATTCTTGATGACATGGACCAGCAGGCCAAAGTGAAGGCCCAGCAGGAAAATTACTTCTTCGCCGACGGCGCGGCCGGCCGGAAGCCCGTTGTGGGGACCGTGCCGATGGGCCTGCACCTCGCGGAGAAATCCGCGGCCGCCGGCGGTTATTCCGACTACGGCTTCAGTCACGGCAGCGACTATTACAACACCGGTGTCATCGGTGATTTCTATGGCGATGGATTCCCGGAGCAGATCAAAGTGGATGCCGGCCTGATCAATCTCGGTCACGAGCGCTATGACATTTACTGCTCGCGCTGCCACGGCGAATCCGGCAACGGGGCAGGGGTGTTGAAGAATTACGGCATCCTCACCGCGGCTAATTTGCTCGGACCGAACTTCACCAATCCGGCGGATGTCGCCTATCGCCCCAACGGTGCCATTTTCGAGGCCATCACCAAAGGCAAGGGCCTCATGGGCGGTTACGGTGCCAACATTCCGGTGAAGGAGCGCTGGGCGATCATCGCCTGGGTTCGCACACTCGAAATGGCGCGCACCGCGCCTGTCACCGATCCTGCGGTCAAGGCCGTGTGGGACGCCGTCAAACCCGGGGAGGAAGCCAGGTCCCCCGCTGCTCCCGCTGTCACCTCCGCCAACTGATTTTCACCCATGAGCCATTACGTTGCGGTATCCCAACTCCCTGCTGAGGGCGAAAAGCTCCAGACTGCCAGGTTCAGCAAGTATCAGTTCCTGCTGCTCGCTGCCGGCGCTGCTGGCATTCTCCTCTCTGCGATCATCTTCTTGATGGGCGGCGAGGCGGCCAATGCCTATGCCTTCAGCTATCTGTTTGCGTTCGAAGTCTTCTTCACGATTACCGTCGGATCGCTCTTCTGGTGCCTGCTGCACAACGCCTCGAACTCTTCATGGGGCGTCGCCATTCGCCGCGTGCCGGAAACGCTGGCTCAGTCCTTCCTGCCTCTCCTGATTCTCGGCCTGCCGCTCGTAATGCCGTTCATTTCCAGCAAGCCGGAATGGACGCGTACCATGTGGGAGTGGATCGGGGTGCATCAGAGTATCGCGGACGACGCCTCCACTTCCGGCAGCATCCGTGATACCCTGGCCACGACGGATCCATTGCTCTATAAGAAGTTTCCCTTTCTCCACAATGGCATGACCGGACTTCCCGGCTGGGATTTTCGTTATGTCATCTACTTTGTGGTTCTCGGCTTCACGGCATGGAAACTCCGCGGCTATTCCGTGGAACAGGATGCCACCGGCGATGTGAAGCCCACGCTGGCCGCGCGCCGCTTCTCCTGCGGGATGCTGCCTGTCTTCGCTGTCTGCTCGACCTTTGCCGCCATCGACTGGGTGCAGACGCTCAATTACAAATGGTTCAGCACCATGTTCGGAGTGAATGTCTTCGCCGGTTCGGCTCTGTGCTCGATGGCGATCATCATTCTCGTTGTCGGCACTCTGGTGAAAACCGGGCACCTCAAGCACATCGTTTCCAGCGAGCACTTCCACCTGATGGGCAAACTGATGTTCGCCTTCACGGTGTTCTGGGCCTACATCGCCTTCTGTCAGTACTTCCTCATCTGGTATGCGAACATCCCGGAAGAGACGCAGTTCTATGCCATTCGTAACGTGGGTGGCTGGTGGTATGCCTCCGTGGCCCTTGTTTTCCTCCACTTCCTTGCGCCTTTCGTGCTCCTGCTGCGCCGGGATGCTAAACGGAATATCAACTACGTCATGGCCTGTGCCGCGATCGTTGTCGGTGTTCACATCCTCGAGATTTACTGGATGATCCTTCCGGAGCGCGGACGTTCGCTGTATCCCGAATCCGGCACGGCGCCTGATACCATTACCTTCCTGCGCGACGCCGGGTTCGACCTGCTCGCCTTCGTCACCTTCACGGGCATCTATGCCTTCATGCTCATCCGCAACCTCTCGCAGCACAGCCTCTATCCTTGCGGCGATCCCCGCCTTGAGGAATCCGTCAACGTGATCAGCTAACCGAAATACCCTTTCAACATGGACGAACATCCTGGAGATACCCTCGGCAAACGCTTCCTCACTTTCTGGGGCGCGCTCGCAGCCATCGTGGCCGTGGCCGCGCTGCTCGGACTTTACCGCTGGGTCGCCCTGCCGTCTGACTCGGCAATCAATGACGGTGAGGCCGGCAAAAAGCGGCTTGGCCTCCTGACGGCGACGAACATGGCGCAGCAGGCCGAATTGACCACCGTGGCCGAGGTAGAGGCCGGCAAAACCGTGCGCGTCCCGCCGGCGTCGGCCATCCCTTATGCCGCAAACGTGCTTGCCGGGCAGAAGGCCGCGCCGAGCACCATCAAGACCCCCGCCGCTGTCGTTGCGGAGGCCGAGGCCAAAGCCGCCGCGAATCCCGCTCCTCCTCCCGCTTCCAACCCCGCGCCTTCTCCAGGCAAGTAAGCCCCCAGTTTTCATCACATGAGTCAGGAATCCCAGACCCTGCCACCGGAAGCCACTCCGGAAGACATCCTGCACCGCGCGACGATCGACAGGTCCACGCGCCTGCCGGTCCTCTTCTTTTTCACCAGCGCCGCCGCGTGGCTCTTCATCGCCACGGTGCTCGGCCTCCTCGCTTCCATCAAACTCGTCGTTCCCGGTTTTCTGGACTGCGCGTATTTTAGTTATGGCCGGGTGCAGCCCGCGTTCATCAATGCCCTCGTCTATGGCTGGGCGTTCCAGGCCGGCATTGGCGTCATGATATGGATCATGGCCCGGCTCTGCCGCACCGAACTGCGCAATCCCGTCACCCTCGTCGTCGCCGGACACTTTTGGAATCTGGGCGTCACGCTCGGTGTGCTCGGCATCCTCGGCGGAATCGGTAATCTGCAGATGAAGCTGCTGGAGTTCCCGTCCATGATTTGGCCGATTCTGCTCTGCGCCTATTCTCTCGTCGTGGTGTGGATGGTCATCATGTATGCCGCCCGCCGGAAAGGCATGGTTTACATCTCTCAGTGGTATGTGCTCGCCGCGGTGTTTTCGTGGCCCTGGATTTACCTTGTCACCAACTCCCTGCTCAATGTAATGAAGAAGGCCGGTGTCGCCGGTCCCGTCGTGGCCTCATGGTATGCCAACAACGTGCTCTTCCTCTGGATGGTGCCCGTCGGACTCGCGGCCGCGTATTTTATTATCCCCAAGATCACGAACAGGCCCGTTCACAGCTACAACCTGAGCACGCTGGCTTTCTGGTCGCTCATCGTGCTCGCCCCGTGGACCGGTGCCCAGGAACTGATCGGCGGTCCGATTCCAACATGGATTCCCGCATGGGCCGGCATGGCGCAGATCCTTCTGCTGATTCCGATGCTCGCCGTGGCGATCAACCATTTTCAAACGGTGCGCGGATCGCACGGACTCGTGTCGGTGAGCCCCAGCCTGCGGTTCACCTTCTTCGCCGCGTTCGGCTATGTCACCACCTGCGTCATTAGCGCCTTGCTCGGATCCATGTCGGTCAGCCGCTTCACCTTCCTCAGCTACGCCACCGATGCGGTCCAGATGACCGGCTATTACATGTTCTTCACGATGGCCATGTTTGGAGCCATTTACTTTATCATTCCCCGGGTCACGGGCTGCGAATGGGTGAGCGGCAAGTGGATCCGGCTGCACTTCTGGTCGAGTGCCTACGCCTGCATCTTCCTTTGCATCCTGCTTCTGGTCGCCGGCTTCTCGCATGGAGCGGCCATTGAAAGCTGGGGCCGCGATTACTTTTCCGCCACCCTCTTCTCCCGCGGCTATCTTGTGGGGAGGATCATCATGTGGCTCTTCCTGCTGCTGGCGAACACCGTCTTTCTTCGCCACCTCTCGCTCATGGTGCTCAACCGCGGGCGCAAGGCCGGCCTCGCCACCATGATTCACCCGGTCGCCACTCACAGTGCACCCCCCATCGCCATTTCCACGGAAGGAGTCCAGGCATGAACAGTCTCAAGTCATTCGTCCTCGTCCTCGGTGCGTGTATCGGCGTGCCGACCTACATTATGGCCGTTCGCCCCTATGCAAAGGAGCGCGAGCGCCAGCCGGTCGCCTATCAATCTGAACCGGACCCGAAGAATCCCAGTGCCCCGTCGAAGGATCCGGACACCCTCAAGACGCTTTATTATCCGCAGTCCTATGCGGGCGATAATAAGCGCGGTGAACTCATCTACGTCCGCGAAGGCTGCGCGCAGTGCCACACTCAAATCGTCCGTCCCGACTACGCCGGCAATGATCAGATCAAGCGTTACGGCGGTCGCGAGCAGGAGTACAAAAAGGATCTGCCCGTGCCGGTGCGTCAATCGCATCCGTGGGATTACATGCACGAGGACTTCGCCATGTTTGGCCAGCGCCGTATCGGTCCCGACCTGACGAATGCCGGCTACCGCTATTCCGACAAGGAAGGCAAGCCCGACCCGGGCAAAGTGGCCATGCTTTACCAGCACCTCTACGCGCCGCGCTCGATTCAGGGACGGAAGTGGAGCAACAGCCCGTCGTTCAGGCACCTCTTTGAAACAAAAGAAAAGGAGTCGGACGAAGGCCGCGGCGACGCGCTGAAGTTTAAGCCCGCAGATGACCTCGACGAAGAGGACATGGAAAACCTTCTCCCGAAGGAAGGCTATGAGATTGTCCCTACTGAGGACGCCAAAGCGCTCGTCGGCTACATCCTCGGGATGAAGCGCGACAACCCCATCCCGTCATCCATCACCGGCATTCAGCCGAAGGCAGAGAAATAACCCGGAGCCACCCATGTCTGCACCGACTGACAATATTGACTACTCCCCCACCTCGAATGTCGCGCGCCTCCATGCCGCCGCGGCCCGCGAGAAGGGTGATCCTGCGGCCAAAGCCACGCCCATTCCCCTTGGCATCATCGCCGCCATTGCGGGCGTCGCCATTCTCGCCGGAAACTACTTCGGCGGAAACACGGGGAACAATTTCTCTGCTGCGAACGTCAAGGGCTATGACTATCCGCTGGAGTTCTCCGGCGTGGGCGGTGCTGCGGCGCCGGAACTCACTCCGATGGAACTGCACCAGCCGGTCAACTGGATCGCTGCCGGCAAAGCCAAGTATGCTCAGTGTGCCGCCTGCCACACGGCGACGGGCGAAGGTCTGGCCGGGCAGTTCCCGCCGCTTAAGGGCTCGGAGTTTGTCATCAATGGCGAGAAGCGACTCATTGCCATTCTCCAGCACGGCATCAACGGTGCCCTGACAGTGGACGGCAAACCGTACAACGGTCAGATGCAGCCTCTCGGTGCGGGATTGCCGGATAAAGATCTCGGGCAGCTCCTTTCCTATATCCGCAACGAGTGGGGCAATAAGGCCAGTATCATTTACGAAGATCAGATAAAGGCCGTGCGTAAAGAGATGGGTAACCGCTCACCCTATTCTGAAGCCGAACTCCGCGCGATTCCACAGGACGCCAACGCGCCCGCTTCGGAATGGGTCGAGAAACTCAAAGCCGGCGCTGCCGCTCCCGCGGCCGGCGCTCCTGCTCCCGCTGCTGCCAAGTAATTTCAGCCATCCCCCCGACGGCTCTTCTTTCCATCCTTCATCCTTCCCATTTCAACCTTTCCTCCTATGGACACGACTCACGCCCACGACAGTCACGGGCACGATCATGGTCACGACGATCATCATCAGCTATCGTTCTGGAAGAAGTACGTCTTCTCCACCGACCACAAGGTCATCGGCGCGCAATACGGTTTTAGCGGCCTCGTGCTGTTGCTTCTCGGCTTCTGCCTCATGCTGGTCATGCGCTGGAGCATCGCCCACCCGGGCGAAGCGCTCCCGGGAGCGCTCCGCTGGGTCCTGCACCTGTTCGGCGATGATTTTGTCACCCGCTGGGCTCCGGATGGCAAGGTCTCCGGCTCGCTCTATAACATGTTC
>JANNVM010001169.1:0-1957 GCA_031414455.1 Verrucomicrobiota bacterium | reverse complement strand
ATGAGTCAGAAGTCGGGACGAGGAGCATGGATTGGTAGTCCGCCAGGGGATGAAGACAAAAACCGCCTTCCCCTGCCATCCGCCATTCCTGGCCGGTGTTGAGCCGGAGGTTTGATGTCGGCCTGACAACCGGGGGTGGGGCAGTGGAGGGTGACGGCCACGGGCGTCCGAGCGGGCTCCGATTCATACCTTGCCCTTACACTAGAAACCGGGCATCGTTGCGGAGTTTCAACCTCAACCGTTCATTCCCATGAAGACTACAGGGCAATGGCTCCGGCGTGCCGCTACTTTCTCCGCGCTGGTCCTCACACTTCTCAGCAACCGGGCTCCGGCCCAAAATGCGGACACCACGGTCAGCATCACTGCCACCTCGCGCATCGCCGAAGAGGACTCCTCTCCCACCATGCGGCCCGCGGTGTTCCGCGGCGCCTTCACTATTTCCCGCACCGGCAGCACGGCGCTGGCGCAGCCGGTCTATCTGCTCGTGTCGGGCACCGCTCTGCCCGGAACCGACTACACGGCCCTGCCCTTCATGGTGAGCATTCCCGCCGGCTCGGAATTCGTCGTGGTGCCGGTGGAGGCGATTCCTGACAAACTGGCGGAGCCGCTGGAAACCGTCGTGGTCGAAATCTCGAACTGCCCGCCCGGTCCGATCCTGCCGCCTTGTTATAACTTCGCCATCGATCCCGCGCACCAGCAGGACACCGTCTTTGTGCGCGATGACGGCATCACGCGCGCCTCGCTGGAAATCACGGAGCCTCACGATGGCGGGCGCTTCAGCACCGGCGAGGATATTATCATCAGCGCCACCGCCCTCGACATCGAAGGGGCGATCACCGCCGTGGATTTCTATGCCGGGGATCACAAGATCGGCAGCTCGGAACTTTACTTCTTCGTGCAGCCGCCGCCCGGCACACCGATCCACCATACCATGACTTGGATGCGTGCCCCCGCGGGCACGCACACGCTGACGGTGCGGGCGACTCTCTTTGCGGGCGCGGCGATCGTCTCGGCGCCGGTCGTCATCACGGTGGGCGGGAACCGGGCACCGCAGGTTGTCCTGACGAGTCCCGCCGCCGGCGCACAATTCCCTGCGGGCACGGCTGTGGAAATCACCGCCGCCGCGACGGATCCTGACGGCTATACGTCCACGGCGGAATTCTTCGCCAATGGTCACAAGATCGGCGAGGTGACGCTGCACTTTCTCGTCGCCCCGCCGCCGGGTGAAACTCAGACCTACACATTCGTCTGGCACAACGCCCCGCCCGGCACGCAGATCCTGAGCGCCCGTGCGCGCGACGACAGCGGCGGCACCGGGACGTCGGCTCCCGTGACGATCGCGATTACCGCCGAAGACGCGCTGCCCACCATCACCGCGCATCCGCTTGATCCCTTTGCCGTGGAACCCGCGACGGGATTTCTGCCCAACCATGGCTCGTTCCGCCTGCGCCGCCACGGCTCCACCACCGGTGGTCTCTCGGTGAACTACACGATGCACGGCACTGCCACTAACGGCACCGACTACACCACGCTGAACGGCACGGCGACGTTCGCCGCCGGCCAGGCTAATACCGTAGTGGCCTTCAGCCCGCTCGCTGACAATCTGGCGGAAGGGCGCGAAACGGTGATCCTCCAGCTCGAGTCGCAGTTCGACGACGGCCCGGAGCGTTACCACGTGGGCCTGCGACGCCGCGCCATCGCCATCATCGCCGACCGCACGTGGCTGCCTCACCATGGAGGGGATATCTGCTCACCGCTTGGCAACGGGCTGTTCCATCTTTGCTTCCCGGCTCCGGCCGCCGCGGCATCAGGCTATCGCATTGATGCCACAGCCGATTTCAAAGTCTGGGAAACAGTCCACGAAGCCGCTTCGATAGACGACGCCCTCCATTTTGTGGATCCCGACACGCAGGGTGTGGCGCGGCGATTTTACCGCATCGCCGGGGATCCGGCAGCA
>JANNVM010001168.1:0-2116 GCA_031414455.1 Verrucomicrobiota bacterium | reverse complement strand
GAGAGAAGTTCCGCTTCCGGGTATCCGAGCAGGCGGGGAAAGTTGGGGTTCACCCGCCGGAAATACCCGTCGAGGCTGGCAATACAAAAGAGGTCCAGCGACTGTTCGAAGAAGCGGACGAGGTCCCGTTCCATACGATGCTGGTCGGATTCGAGGTAGCCGGTGATCGCTGCGGCCACTTCGTTTCCATTGCGCGGCCGGTTCTCAGGATTTGGAGAAAGGCAGTGCAGCGCAAGGTTTACCGGCTCCCGTTCCGCCGGACAGGCTTCGAGCCGGGCAAATGCCGGAGCAAGGCATTCGTGGACGGCCTGGTCCAGCTTGCTGGCATCGTCCCCGGTATAGGGCGGAGCACCCGTGAGAATGTGGCAGAGGATTCCGCCAAGAGAGAATACGTCCGCGCGCTCATCGACCCGGTCGGCCTCGCCGCGGGCCTGTTCCGGCGGTAAATAGGCGGGCGTGCCCAGAACCGTCCCGCAGGCCGTGCCGTCACTGTCGCAGCCACTGAGACTCCGCAAGGCGGCATGGTCACCATTGAGCGCGGGGATTCCCGGCTCCTCCCGGTGCCGCACATACTTGGCGAGCCCCCAGTCCATGATCTTCACGACACCAAATTTTCCAATAACGATATTCGAGGGCTTGAGGTCGCGGTGAATCACCGAACGGGAGTGCGCATAGGCCACTCCCTGACAGATTTTTTCAAACATGCGCAGGAACTTCAATTGCATGGACTCGAGGTTCCGGGGCCTCGCCAGCAGGCGGGCAAGGGTGGTCCCCTCCACAAGGCGCATGGAAAAAAACGGCCGTCCGTTCGCGCACCGGCCCACCTCATGGATCGAAACAATCGCCGGATGCTCGAGTCGTCCGCTGATGCAGGCCTCGGCGTTGAAGCGCCGGATGAGTTCGTCGTCCATCTGAAAGTGCTCATGGAGCAGCTTGAGGGCGACGCAGCGTCCGAGATCCGGATCCCACGCCTTGAGAATGACTCCCATGGCACCGTGCGCGATTTCCTCGATGACGCGGAACCGTCCGACGAATTCCGGCAATCCGGGCGCGACTGGCCGCAGTATTTCAGTGCCCCGGGAATTGCTCCCCCCGGAATCAATAATCGAATTACGGGGCTGCAAGACCGTCTGCGCTTCTTCGTCAGCCACGCCGCAGTCCAGCCCGGAAGCCTGGAGCGGCTGCAGGGGGTCGGCGCCGCGGGATGCCTGCGGCGAATCGTCTGATCCTGCGTATTGGCCGGTGAGATTCATGACGGGACCGTCAGGGAATTAATGTCCAAAAGACCGGTGACTAAACGGTGCCCGGCAGCCCGAAATGCGCTGCCGGGAGCGGGTGCTCACACATAGTCAGTCAGGAATACGGTAACGGAAATGGCATCAACGAAATTCGCCTTCTCCCGGCGACCGTCTTCCGCCCATCCTCGCAGCACATCCAAGTGAAATCTGAACAATAGATTGGAACTCGCATAACGGTAAAAGTTAAGGTTAATCCCGGGAAACCAGACTGGTCCCTCAACTATGTAATACGCGGTTCGCTTCAATTTGTGCCATTCTTTTCCAAACTTAAGCCGGAAAAAACGCAGCAGTTCTGAATAGAATCCTGGACTATGGCTCTTACGATATCAGCCACAACGCTGTTCTCCCCGACGCAAGTTATCAGCGCTCCTGCCCGGCGGTCTCCGATCCCGGCGCCCTCCATCGCGGCCCCTTCCCCGTCGCCGACATTCTGCAGGAATGGCAGATGATCCAGAGGGCGGACGAAAAACAGCTCTATCACCTCGCTCCACCCCTCGCCTGCACATGGTTCACGAATCCGCCCGGGAGCGCCCAAATTGCCGAATTCATGGCACGCCGTGCCGCCGGATCGCGTTAGGCGCAGTCTTTTCGCCGGGTAGTCGCTGCGAGCGGCTTTGGATGGGGGGAAGACACTCCTGGACCAGGGGACGGGGAGGACAGCATGGAGCGCTATGCGTGGTCCCGGGGTGTTTCGTCCGGTCCGGGTGATCCGGGAGGGATCGGGATTCCGGCGCGACCGGGCCGTTCTCGACAACAGCCTCTGGCAAAATGCTAACGACCCCTGTCGGGCTCTATTCTGTTTCCGGCCCCGGATTACG
>JANNVM010001167.1:0-8892 GCA_031414455.1 Verrucomicrobiota bacterium | reverse complement strand
GCCGCCGGCGTAACTGCCGCCCGGGGCCGCACCGCGACCGCCGCGACTGGCGTGACTAACGCCGCCGGGTGCCGCACCGCGACCGCCACTGCTGGCGTAGTTCCGTCCGCTGTAGCTCCCGTGGCCGCCGCTCCCGCCGTTGTAATTCCCGTGGCCACCGTTCCCGCCGTTGTGATTCCCGTGTCCATTGTTCCCATGACCGTAGTTTCCGTGGCCTGAATGATGGTTTGAGCCGTAATAACGCGGTGCACAATAGGAGCCGGAATAATAGGACGGCCCATAGTACGAAGAGCCGTAGTAATACGACGCTCCGTAGTAAGCGGGCGGCGCGGCGTAGACGTCACCTGCCGGCGGGTAGTACTCGTAGCCTGGCGCGTTGGTGCCATAGTACCCATCAACCGGGTAGGCCACACAGCCGCTCAGGCTCAGGGCCGCGGCGGAGAGTGAAGCGAGTGGAAGAATCTTGCGGAGGAGCCGGCGGAGTGAATTCATGGAAGGGAGTGGTTGGGGGCAGGAAGGCGTTTCGACGAGTGGGATGAGGGGAGTATTCACAGGCAATAAAAGAATCTATGGCCCACTGGCCGGCGGCGGTGCCGGCGGCCGTTTCCCGTCGTTCCAGTGAACAAGGATGTAGGTGCCATAGGCCAGCAGCAGCAACACGGTCCAAACGAGAAGGCGCGCGGGGTCGGATTTGGCCCGGGCTATTCGCTGCAACGCCGGGAGCCGTGATTCCTCCTCGAAAATCTCCGGGTGAAACTCCATCCGTTGCCATCCGTCGGCACCGTTGAGACTGACCTCCGTGGACATCATCAGCCGGCCTTTGCGATAAAGGTCGCGCATCATCGAGAGCCAGACGGGGCCATGCACCCGGCCATCGCTGTCCATGTAATAGTAGCGGTTGTCCACGGCGGGAACCCTACCTCACCTGACGTCCCGGGGCAATGTCCAGTTCTATCTTCAGGCCGGAATTACCCCTCTGGACAAGCAGGCCGCGTGTGCTTCCGTCGCCTCACCCACATGCCAGGCATGTCCGACAGCACCCATCTTAACCGAATTACCGCGGCCCCCTGCACACGAGCGAACGCAGGCCGCGGACGCTGCTGACAATACTGCGGGCTCTGCTGAGCTCCGGCCATTTTTTCCCCCGCAAGGGTCTGGCTTTATCCAACCTCTATGAGTCAATCTGAATCCTCCCCCTCAAACTCCCGCCCGTGGCTGCTCATGCTCGGTGCCCTCGGGGTCGTCTTCGGTGATATTGGAACCAGCCCGCTGTATGCGATGCGGGAATGCTTTGTGGAGCCCGGCCACAGCGTGGCCCTCGTGAGTGTGGACCGCCCCCACATCCTCGGCGCACTGTCGCTCATGATCTGGACGATCACGCTGATGATCACACTGAAGTATATCTTCCTTGTGATGAAAGCCGACCGGCGGGGCGAAGGCGGCATCCTCGCTCTCCAGTGTGTGGCCTTCCCGGAACGCAAGGGACGCTGGCGCAGCGGCACGGCCAAACTCATGGTCGCCCTCGGCGTTTTCGGCGCGGCCCTGCTCTATGGCGACGGCATCATCACTCCCGCAATCACCGTGCTCGGCGCGGTCGAGGGGATCAAGGAGGTCGCGCCGGAGCTGGGCAACTTCGTGATTCCGATCACCGTCGTCATCCTCATTGGTCTCTTCTCCTTTCAGTGGGTGGGAACAGCGAAAGTCGGGGCCGCATTCGGGCCGATCACCGCGGTGTGGTTCCTTGTGCTTGCGGTGCTCGGTGTGCCGTGGATTTTCCAGTCGCCGGAAGTGATCATGGCCTTCAATCCCTGGCTGGGACTCTCCATGCTCTTCGAGCGTCCGGAGGTTTCGATCAAAATGCTCTCCGGCGTCTTCCTCACCGTCACCGGCGGCGAAGCACTCTATGCCGACATGGGGCATTTCGGGCGCAAGCCCATCGCCCGGACATGGCTTTGGATGGTGAAACCGGCGCTCATTTTGAACTACCTCGGTCAGGGCGCATTCCTGCTGCACGATGCCAACGGCATTCACAATCCGCTGCAGCTCATGGCTCCGGAATGGTTTCGCCTCCCGCTGCTTATTATTGCGACGATGGCGGCCATCATTGCCAGCCAGGCACTGATCTCCGGCGTGTATTCTCTGACCATGCAGGCCGTGCAACTCGGCTATCTGCCGCGGGTCAAAATCGACCATACCTCTCATACCCAAAAAGGCCAGATTTACATCAGCCGCGTCAACTGGGCGCTGATGTTTGGCTGCATCGCCCTCGTGATTGGGTTCGGGTCGTCGGCACGGCTGGCCTCCGCCTACGGTATCGCGGTCGCGCTTACCATGCTCATCACCACCGTGCTGCTCTACTTCGCGGCCCGGCGGAAGTGGGAATGGACGCCCTTGAAGGCACTCGCCGTTATCGCCATTCCGCTCGTGCTCAGTGTCATCTTTGTGGCCGCTAACGCGGTTAAGTTCATTCACGGCGGCTGGGTGCCCGTCTTCCTCGGGATCGCCATCTTCACAGTCATGGTGACATGGCGTGCCGGGCGCCGCGTGCTCGCCAGCCGGCTTCAGGAGCAGGCGCTGCCCCTGCGGCAGTTTCTGGAGAGCATCAAGCGGGGCCACAAAGTTCAGCGCGTCCCCGGCACCGCGATCTTTATGGCCGGCAGCAGCGGACTCACTCCCACCGCGCTGCTGCACAATCTCAAGCACAACAAGGTCCTCCACGAGCGCGTCGTCTTCCTCACCATTGACAATGAGACCACCCCCCATGTGGAAGCCGCGGAACGCCTCACCATTGAGGAAATTGACGACAATGTCTGGCGCGTCATCGGCCACTATGGATTCATGGAACAACCGGACGTTCCGGAACTCCTCGTGGCCTGCGAGGCCGAAGGCCTCAAGCTCGACCCCATGCAAACGAGCTTTTTCCTTGGACGCGAAACGATTCTGCCCAAAGGAAAGCTCCTCAGCCTCTGGCGCGGCAAACTCTTTGCCGCTCTCAGCCGCAACGCCCAGAGCGCGGTCGCCTATTACAATATCCCGCCAGGCCGGGTGGTGGAGTTCGGCATCCAGATAGAGTTGTAGCAGGGCTCCCGGGTCTCCGGGTCTCTTTTCAAGCAGCCTGTCTCCTTGTTTTTCAAGCAGCGGTATTTTCACTTTATCCTTCCCTGCCGGCACCGGGACACCGTAGTCTCGCACTCCCCTTAATTATGACAATCCTCCGAATCGTTCTGTTCCTTGCGCTGGCCGTGCCGGGATTCATTCACGCTGGCACGGTCGTCACGCTTGGCAGCATCAAACAATTCACCGGGCCAACGGATCCGAATGTGGATATCACCGGGCAGTTTGACTACGCCGTGAATTTCAGTCCGGACGATCCCGTCCGCACGGTGAACGGTCTGCAGTTCAAGCCGGACAACCAGCCCATCCCCGGCGCGACTTTTCTCGGGCCGCAGTATGTTGTCGCGTGGCAGGCGAAGCCGGAATTCGGCATCTCGGCGGACGCAAACGAACTGGAGGAAATCATGCACGACATCCGCTGGGCCAATGCGACGGGCGGAGAGAAAGTCATGGCTACGCTGGCGGTCTCGCCGGGCATTCCCTACAAGATTCAAATCCTCATCGGTGGCAATAATCCGGAATCGCGCATCTGGGACATTCGCTTCAACGGTCAGAATGCGGTGGACGAGATCACCTCGCTCGGCGCAGCACCTGGTGCAACGTATGCAGGCAATCGCAGCATATTATGGACGCATGAGTTTGTCCCGGCGACGACACCAGTCACCGTGGAAATGGGGAATTTCTTCGGCGGCAATGACGGCGGGGACCGCAATCCCATCTGGCAGGCCCTAACGCTGGAGCGCGTCTATATCCCGCCCGCACCCGGCGATATCAGCCTTACGCCGGCGCAGTTTTTTCCGGCGCAGACGGCTTACATCGGAAACTTCACTGTGACGGACGGAAAGTTCGGCGCGACGCATGCGCTGACGTTTGTGTCAGGGACCGGAGACGCGGACAATGCGAAGTTCACCATCACCGGCGGTCAGTTGCTGCCGTCATCTTTCAATTTTACGGCGCAGCCGCCGGGGACGAGTTACTTCATCCGGGTGCGCGCCACCGATGCGGCGGACGGGGTGCGCTTTCTGGAAAAGGCGCTTACAGTGTCGCTCGTCGCACCGGCGGCACCGGCAGCGGTGAGCCTGAATGCCTCGTCGCTTGGCAGCGGGCTGATCGCAGGGCAATTGGCAGCGCTGATCTCCGCCACAGACTCGAATGCTTTCGACCGCCATACGTTTGCACTCGTGAGCGGTTCCGGCAGTGACAACAACGCGCTCTTCACTGTCGCAGGAAATGAACTCCGCCTCGCCGCCCCGCTGCCGCCGGGGATGATCAGCGTCTCCATTCGTCTGCGTGCGACTGACTTGTCTGGCCTCAGCGTGGAAACGGCGATCACGCTGCCGGTGCTGGAACCGCGCGTGCGCATCAATGAAGTGCTGGCGGTCTCCACGCCGGCCTCGCTGCCGCTCGATGAAAACGGCCAGCCGCAGGACTGGGTCGAACTGCATAATGAACTTCCCCAGCCGGTGAATCTCGCGGGCTGGAAGCTCAGCGACGATCCCGATGTGCCTGACAAGTGGACCTTTCCCAATGCCACCATTCCGCCCAGCGGCTATTTCCTCGTCTTCGCCAGCGGCAGCGGCGCGACACCCGCGGGCAAACCTCCACATACGAATTTCAGCCTCAGCCAGGGCGGCGAGCGGCTCATTCTTTCCCGCCCCGACGGCGTGGTGGTGAGTGATTTCAGTCCGCCGGAGATGTTCCCCAATGCCACCTGGGGCGTGCGCGGCGGCGGGACGGAAACCGGGTATCTTCGCGCGCCGACGCCGAATGCGCTCAATTCGCAACTTGCCGCCGCGGGCCGGAATGATGTGACCTTCAGCGTACCTCACGGATTCAAGACTGCCGCGTTCCCCCTAACCCTCACCTCCACAATTCCGGGCTCCACGATTCGGTATACACTGGATGGCAGTCGACCCACGGCGGTGAGCGCTTTGTATTCCACGCCGATCAATATCACGCCGACGACCGGCACCACGAGGAGCGGCACCCGCGTCGTCCGTGCCTTCGCCTCGCATGTGGACGCGGCTTACACGCCGGTAACGACGCAGACCTATCTGTTTGTGAATGGCATCGCCAATCCCAATACAGACGGAGTCGTGGGGCAGTCGAACCTTTACGCCTCCATCAAGACGAATGCCATCTACGGTCCGCTCATTGATGACGCGCTGCTCGCGCTGCCGGTTGTGTCTATTGTTAACAGTTCCGCTGACCTGCCCTATGCGGAAACGGAGAGCAGCATGGAGTTGTTCGATCCTGCGGGCGGCGAGCCCGGCTTCACGATTCCGGCGGGCATCACTCGCAGCGGTACCACCAGTCTCGGTTATGCCAAAGGCAGCATGAGCGCGCGCTTCCGGGGCGAATACGGGGCCACGAAGCTCGGTTATCCGGTCTATGGGCGCCACCCTCACGACCCCCTCGGTGCCGTGACGGAATTCCAGGAACTCCGCCTCCGCAGCGGCTCGCACGACACTCACTCATGGCTCGGCACCGCGGAGAATCCTCCCGTGCCCTACGGCTCTCCGTCGGTTTTGCGCAGCGGCGACGCTCAGTATGTGCGCAACATCTGGATCGAAGACATGCAACTTCTCATGGGGCAGCCCGGCAAACACGGACGGATGGTGAACATGTTTGTGAACGGCAACTACTATGGCATGTATCACATCCAGGAGCACGCCGATGACGACTACATGGGCACCTACTATCCCGGATCGTCGGAGGATTATCACTTCACCGGCGCGGCGACGACCGGCAGCACGCATGGCACGGAAAGCTGGAGCACGGTGTGGGCGCAGATGAAGGCGTCGCTCAGTAACTACACTCAGGCCAAACGATGGGTGGATGTCACCAACCTTGCGGATTACATGATCCTCAGTTTTTACGCCGGGAACGACTGGGACTGGAGTTCGCAGCATAACTGGGGCGCCGCCGGTCCGCGGCTGCCCGACTGGGGCGGCTGGAAATTCTTCCAGCAGGACCAGGACATCAGCCTCCAGGATGTGAATGCCGACTGCACCGATCAGGCGGTGCCGGACAACATCTTCGGCACGCTTATGGCCCACGCGGATTTCAAAATCCTCTTCCGTGACCGCATCTACAAGCATCTGTTCCATGACGGCGTGCTTACACCCGCAAAAGCGGCCGGCTATTACGACCTGAGGGCAAGCTCAATCAATACTGCCATTGTCGCTGAGACAGCGCGCTGGCAGCCGTCGAGCAGTGTTGGTCCCCTGCCGTGGGACCGCGATGGCGAGTGGACCGTTGAGCGGAATTATCTGATGAATACCTACTTTCCGCAGCGCACGGCGATTCAGATGAACCAGTTCCGCACGCGCGGCTGGTATCCTGTGGAAGCGCCGGAGATGAGCCAGTGGGGCGGCGCGGTCCCTCCAGGCACACAGATTTTCCTGACAGCTCCCGCCGCCGCGACAATCTACTACACGAACGACGGCAGCGATCCGCGTCTGCCCGGGGGCACCGTCAGCCCCGCCGCGTTCGCCTACAGCGGCTCTATCTCACAGCAGCGTCTCGTCGCCCCGTTTGATGACGTGCCCGGTCAGGGCGCGGTGTGGAAATACCTCGTCACCGCCACCGATCCCGGTGCCGCATGGAAGAACCTGATCTTCGACGATACCACCTGGCCGCAGGGCCCGGCGGAACTCGGCTACGGCGACGGTGATGAAATCACCAACTTTGGCGCGATCGACATTGATCCCGTCACCGCCGGCATCCAGCGGCCGGTCACCAATTACTTCCGTCACACGTTCAACCTGGTCAATCCCCCGGCCTTCAGCGGACTCAACGTCCGTGTGAAACGGGATGACGGTGCGGTGGTTTATCTCAACGGTCAGGAAATCTTCCGCACCGCCATGCAGGCAGGTGCGATCGGCTTTGCCACGCCGGGGAACAGCGGGGTGAACGTCACTGACGATGGTAATACGTGGTTCAGCCAGGCACTCACGCCTGCGCAGTACACACTCAACGCGGGCGCGAATGTGCTTGCTGTGGAAATCCACAATTCCACCGCCGGCAGTGGGGATATCAGCTTCGATCTGGAATTGGCCGGCGCCGTGCCGGTGACGCCGCAACCGATCATCATCAGTGCCGCCACGACGCTGAAGGCCCGCGCACGCACCGGAATCGAGTGGTCGGCGGTCAACGAGGCGTCGTTCTATCTCACGGGGACTCAGGCTGCCTCCACCGCGAACCTGACACTTTCGGAAATTCACTACAATCCCGGGGGCGCCGGCCAGGGTGATGCCGAATTTATTGAATTCAGGAACACCGGTGCGAACGCCGTGGATATGACCGGCGTGCAGCTCGGTGGCGCAGTCGTCTTCACGTTCCCGTCCGGCATCGTCCTGCTGCCAGGCGAGCATGCCGTCGTCGTAAAAGACACCGCACTGTTCGATGCGCGTTACCGCACCGTGTCGTCGCCGTGGTACCATGCCGGCATTCGTGTGGCGGGTGTTTGGTCCGGCTCGCTCGCCAATGGCGACGAGGAAATCATCGTTCTCGCGGCGAATGATGCGCCGGTCTGCACCTTTAGCTACGACGACGAAGGCGCATGGCCGGGGCGTGCCGACGGCGGCGGCAGTTCCCTCGAACTTTCCGATCCCGGCAGCGCTCCAGCCACTCTGCCGGAAAAATCCGTATTCCTCGGTACCGCGGCAAACTGGCGTCCATCCTCTGAATTTCACGGTTCCCCCGGTTATGCCGGCAGCGGGCCTGACAATCGTATCGTCATCAACGAAATACTCTCGGCATCCCTCTCGCCGTCGGTGGATTTCATCGAACTGCTCAACACCAGCGGGGTCAGTCAAAGTGTCGGCGGCTGGTTCCTCAGCGACAGCAGCGCCGATTACCGGAAGTTCAAAATCCCCGCCGGCACCAACATGGCGGACGGCAACTATCTCCTCTTCGACGAGACGCACTTCAACAACCCCGCGAACCCCAACTGCCTCGTCCCGTTCAGTCTTAGCAGCGGCGGCGACGATGTCTATCTGCTCCAGGCCGACACTTCCGGCAATCTGCTCAAGTTCGTGGATCGCGTCGAATTTTCCAACGCTCCCGGCGCGATGACTTACGGACGCTCTCCCAACGGCACCGGCGCGTTCGACCTCTTGCGCGGTCCCACGCAAGGCACGGCCAACACCGCGTCTCTCCCCCAATACGCGGCCTGGGTCACCGCTGAATTTCCTTCCGGAACACCTGCTGCCGACACCGCTCTCGCAGCCGACCCTGACAAAGACGGCCTCGATAACCTCGCGGAGTTTTCCTTCAAGCTCCCGCCGCTTGTGCCCAACGGCACTCCGATCAGCGTCTCTCCCGCCGCCGATGGCAGCCCGCTCCAGGTTTCCTTTTCTCTCCGCAATGACATCCCCGGCCTCACGGCACGCCTTGAACTTTCCGGAAACCTAACCGCGTGGGACACCAGTGAGGCCGGCATCGAACGGCTGCCGGAAATTCCTCAGCCCAACGGCACCAGTCTCATCACCGCCCGGCTCAGCACCGTGCCTGCCGCCGCGCGGCGATTCCTCAGGATTACCCTGAATCTGTGATTCGCGGGACGGGCTGCATCCTTGCGGGGCCGGGAAATTCAACCCGCTTCTCCCATGGCCATGAAAATTCCGCTGCTCACCTGCCTCCTGTTTCCCGCACTGCTCACCGCTGCGCCGGTGGCGGTGAAGATCGTTCCCGGCAAAGGCATCACGCGCGGCGGGCAGCCGTACTTCATCAAAGGCGCGGGCGGCACGGAGCACCTGGACGAACTGGCGAAAC
>JANNVM010001166.1:0-1720 GCA_031414455.1 Verrucomicrobiota bacterium | reverse complement strand
GTCCTTCCAGACGATGCCCGAGATGGATGCGGGGACGACCTTCTGTTCGAGCTTTTCGAGCAACCGGCGGATCGTGTGTTGATGGGGACGCTTCGACGACGTGCGTAGACTCATGGTGCATTGGCTCCGGGGACCGCCAGTCGCGGCGGCAAGACAGGGGCGTACCACTGTCTTAGGAGTGGGGTCGGACATCGGTCAGATTGAAGACGCGGTAAATTGGAGAAGACTTGTGGTGACATGCGTGAGTAGGCACCAGTAAGGTTCCCGCCGCCATCGCAGTATTCCCGCCTACACTCACTCTGTCGTCCCGTATCGACATCTCGGAGCCAATCATGACCGCCACCCGCGTCTAGGCCTCCCACTCCGGCACCTCTGCCAGTGCCCCGTTCAGGTTCGATCGCCGTTAGCCCGGCCCGACCGACGTGCGCGCCGTCGCGGCGGCGGACACCGAGTCGCTCGACCTCGGGCCGCTCACGCGCGGCGGGCCGCAGCGTTGGAAGGAAACGGTGCCGACGCGGGCCATGCTCGGCACCAACGCCGGCCCGTTCGCTGTGGACACGCTCACGCTGCCGGACGCGAATCCGTGGCACAGCATCATGCGCATCGGCGCGTTTGATTTCCTGCCCGATGGTCGCAGCGCCGCGCTTGCGACTTGGAACGGCGACGTGTGGACGGTGACTGGCTTGGGCGAGCAGCCCGGCGCGTTGCAATGGAAGCGCATTGCCAGTGGGTTGTTCCAGCCGCTCGGGCTGAAGGTCGTGCGGGGCGACATTTACCTCACCTGCCGCGACCAGCTCGCCGTCCTGCGCGACCGCAACGGCGACGGCGAGGCGGACTTCATCGAGTGTTTCAACAACGACGCGCAAGTCACCGAGCACTTCCACGAGTTTGCGATGGGCCTCCAGACCGACGATACGGGCAATTTCTACTACGCCAAATCCGCCTGCCACGCCAAGCCCGCCGTCGTGCCGCACCACGGCACGTTGCTCCGCGTTAGCGCCGATGGCTCGCGCACGGACATTTTGGCGAATGGCTTCCGCGCGGCGAACGGCGTGTGCCTCAACCCCGACGGCACGTTTTTTGTCACTGACCAGGAAGGCCACTGGACGCCGAAGAACCGCATCAATCGCGTGAAGCCCGGTGGATTTTACGGCAACATGTTCGGCTACACCGACCGGACCAACACGACTGACTCCGCAATGGAGCAGCCGATGGTCTGGATCACGAACGCCAAGGACCGCAGCCCGGCCGAACTGCTCTGGGTGCCGAAGAACGCGTGGGGTTCGCTCGGTGGATCGCTGCTGAATCTCAGCTACGGCATGGGGCGCGCCTACATCGTGCCGCACGAGGAAGTCGGCGGCCAATGGCAGGGCGCGGTCTGCGAGCTGCCGCTGCCGGGCTTCGCGACCGGCATCATGCGCGGACGCTTCGCCGCCGATGGCGCGCTCTACACCTGCGGCATGTTCGGCTGGGCGGGCAATGCCGCGGCGCCGGGAGGATTTCATCGCATCCGCCGCAACGAAAAACCTGCGAACGTGCCGCTCGGCGTCCATGCCGCGAAAGGCGCGCTGTCCGTGACCTTCAGCGACCCGCTCGACCCCGCCAGCGTAAAGCCCGACGCGTTCGCGCTCAAAGTCTGGTCGCTTCAGCGCAACGCCAACTACGGCTCGAAGCACTTCGACGAGCATCCGCTCGAAATCATCGGCGCGCGCCTCAGCGC